>NZ_JALIDZ010000010.1 GCF_025397915.1 Microbaculum marinisediminis | reverse complement strand
CGCGACCGGTGGAAGGGGAGGCTGCGAGAATGACGATGCGACGGACCGGGCTGATCGCCGCGACGCTCGCCATGGTCGCCGCCGGCGCGTCCGTCGCCGAGGCCGCGCTCGCGCCGAAATACGATCGCCTGCGCCAGTTCGAGACGGTTCTTGGGGCGCAGGTCGTCGACGCGCTCGGCGAACGGCCGATCGATCGTGTCGTGCGCCGCAAGGACGGCGTGTTCGTGGTCCATGCCGGCGAATGCATGGTCTTCGTGACGCTGAAGGCGATCCCGCCGAAGGACGGCATGGTCGGGGCGACGGGCTACGAGATCGCGGAAGTGAGCCCGCCGGCCTGCCGCTAGGACAACGGGACAATCGGGGAGTCGAGTATGGCCGACAACAGCTACGACGTGATCGTCATTGGATCCGGGCCGGGCGGCTATGTCACCGCGATCCGCTCGGCCCAGCTCGGGCTCAGGACGGCGGTCGTCGAGAACAAGTACCTGGGCGGCATCTGCCTCAACTGGGGCTGCATCCCGACCAAGGCGCTGCTCAGGTCGGCCGAGATCTACCACTACATGGAGAACGCCAAGGACTACGGCCTGTCAGCGACGGGCATCTCCTATGATCCGAAAGCCGTCGTGAAACGCTCGCGCGGCGTCGCCGCCCAGCTCAGCAACGGCGTGCAGTTCCTGCTCAAGAAGAACAAGGTCGACGTGATCTGGGGCACGGCGACGCTCGCCGGTGGCGGCAAGGTCTCGGTCAAGGCGGCCGACAATCCGATCAAGGGCGCGCTCGGCGGCGGCGACTACACGGCCAAGCACATCATCGTGGCGACCGGCGCACGGCCGCGCGCGCTGCCCGGACTGGAGCCCGACCGGAAGCTGGTCTGGACCTATTTCGAGGCGATGGTGCCCGAAAAGATGCCGAAATCGCTGCTGGTGATCGGCTCCGGCGCGATCGGTATCGAATTCGCCAGCTTTTTCCGGACCATGGGCGTGGACGTGACCGTGGTCGAGGTCCTGCCGCAGATCCTGCCGGTGGAGGACGAGGAGATCGCCGCGCTCGCGCGCAAGCGCTTCGAGAAGCAGGGGATCCGCGTCCTGACGTCCGCCAAGGTGACCAAGCTCGACAAGAAATCGGACTCCGTCACCGCCACCATCGAGGACGAGACGGGCAAGGCGGAGACGATGACCGTCGACCGGGTGATCTCGGCCGTCGGCGTGGTCGGCAATATCGAGGATCTCGGGCTCGAGACGCTCGGCGTGAAGACCGATCGCGGCACCATCGTCATCGACGGCTACGGTCGCACCAACGTGCCGGGCGTCTACGCGATCGGCGACGTGGCCGGGCCGCCGATGCTGGCCCACAAGGCCGAGCACGAGGGCGTCATCTGCGTCGAGACGATCGCCGGCCTCGACACCCATCCGATGGACAAGCTGATGATCCCGGGCTGCACCTACTGCAACCCGCAGGTCGCCTCGGTCGGTCTGACCGAGAAGAAGGCCAAGGAGGCCGGCCACGAGGTGAAGGTCGGCAAGTTCCCGTTCATCGGCAACGGCAAGGCCATCGCGCTCGGCGAGCCGGACGGGCTGGTGAAGACCGTGTTCGACGCCAAGACCGGCCAGCTGCTCGGCGCGCACATGGTGGGCGCGGAGGTCACCGAGCTGATCCAGGGCTTCGTCGTCGCCATGAACCTGGAGACGACCGAGGAAGAGCTGATCCATTCGATCTTCCCGCATCCCACGCTGTCTGAGATGATGCACGAGAGCGTGCTCGCGGCATACGGGCGGGCGATCCACATCTGAGGGCATGGAGGGCGCATGAGCGACCAGACCAAATCGATCCTCATCTGGGTCCTGATCGGCCTTCTCGCCGGCTGGCTGGCGAGTTTCATCGTCGGAGGCGGCGGGCTGATCCGCTATGTCCTGACCGGGCTGGCGGGCTCGCTGGTCGGCGGCTTCCTCGCCCAGAAGTTCGACATCAGGCTGAAGATCGGCAACGCCTTCGTCGAGCAGGTGATCATCGCCGCCGTCGGCGCGATCATCGTCGTTCTGGTGGCGCGGATCCTCGCCTGAGGCAGCGTTTCCGCCCGGCCGTCGTCCTCCCGGCCGAAACCGGCGGAGGCGCGGGATTGGCGAAACGGCGTGGATCGCCGCGGGAAATCGCCTATTTCAGTGGCATGGTACATATCGCCGCCTTGACGGCGTATCCGGATTGAGCGAAGCGACAGGCATGGTAACGATCCTAGACACCGTTTCCGACAGGAAGGAACGACCCCGCCATCCCGAGAAGGCCGCGCGGCCGGACAATCCGATCCTGCGCAAGCCGGACTGGATCCGGGTCAAGGCGCCCGGCTCGCCGGTCTATCGCGAAACCGTCGACATCGTTCGCGAGAACGGTCTGGTGACCGTGTGCGAGGAAGCCGGCTGTCCGAATATCGGCGAGTGCTGGTCGAAGAAGCACGCGACCTTCATGATCATGGGCGACACGTGCACGCGGGCCTGCGCCTTCTGCAACGTGCGCACGGGGCTGCCCGAGCCGCTCGATGCCACCGAGCCCGGCAAGGTCGCCGATGCGACGGCGGCACTCGGCCTCACCCATGTCGTGGTCACGTCGGTCGACCGCGACGATCTCGACGACGGCGGCGCCCGCCATATCGCCGACACCATCCTGGCCATCCGCGAACGCGCGCCGGGCACCACCATCGAGGTGCTGACGCCCGATTTCCTGCGCAAGGACGGGGCGCTGGAGATCGTTGTCGAGGCGCGGCCGGACGTGTTCAACCACAACCTCGAGACGGTGCCGTCGAACTACCTGACCGTGCGCCCCGGGGCCCGCTACTTCCACTCGATCCGCCTGCTGCAGCGGGTCAAGGAGCTCGATCCGACGATGTTCACCAAGTCGGGCATCATGGTGGGGCTCGGCGAGGAGCGGAACGAGGTGCTGCAACTGATGGACGATCTCAGGAGCGCCGATGTCGACTTCCTGACCATCGGCCAGTACCTGCAGCCGACGCGCAAGCACCATCGCGTCGAGCGTTTCGTGACGCCGGAGGAGTTCAAGGCGTTCGAGACCATCGGCCGCTCTAAGGGGTTCCTGCTGGTCGCCTCGAGCCCGCTCACCCGGTCGAGCTATCACGCCGGCGACGATTTCGAAAAACTGCGCGCCGCCCGCCGGCAACGGCTCGGCGCCTGACCGTCCCGGCATGCGGACATTCAAGACCCGCCACAAGGTCGCCCACAGCGCCGAGGACATGTTCGCGCTGGTCGCCGACATCGAGCGCTATCCGGCGTTCGTCCCGCTCTGCGAGGCGTTGAAGGTCCGCAGCCGTACGGTCAAGGACGGCAACACGGTGCTCGTGGCCGACATGACGGCGGCCTACAAGTTCTTCCGCGAGACGTTTACCAGCCGGGTGACGCTCGATCCCGATCACCAGACGATCCTGGTCGAGTATCTGAGCGGCCCGTTCAAGCACCTGGAGAACCGCTGGCGCTTCGCGCCGCTGGGGGAGGGGGCGTCCGAGATCGATTTCTATCTCGAATACGAGTTCCGCAGCCGCACCCTGCAGACGCTGATGGGGGCGATGTTCGACGCCGCCTTCTCCCGCTTCGCCGAGGCCTTCGAGAAGCGCGCCGACGTCGTGTATGGCAAGCGGAATGCACTAACCTAGAATTAATTCGGCTTACCTAGGATCCTCCGGCACTTCAGCCGGAAGGGATCGGGTAGGCGATCGATGTATCCCTCGGACGTGAATGCCAGTGTCGCGGGTGCCCGCGCGCCGCGTGCGCTCGCGGTGGCGCTTCCCGCGTTCACCTCCGCTATTTTCGTCAGCGCGTTCCTGCTGTTTGCGATCCAGCCGATGTTCGCGAAGATGGTACTGCCGCGGCTCGGCGGTTCTCCGTCCGTGTGGTCGGTGGCGATGTGCTTCTTCCAGGCGGCGCTGTTGGCCGGCTATGCCTATGCGCATCTTCTGACTCGGTATCTGTCGCTCCTGGCCGCGGTCGTCGTGCATGTCGGCGTTTGCCTGGTTGCGCTCGTCGCGCTGCCGATCGGTCTTGCGGCAGGATGGGACCGGCCGCCGCTCGACAACACGGAAATCTGGCTGATCGGCCTGTTCGCGGTCTCCATCGGATTGCCGTTCGTAGCCGTTTCGGCCAACAGTCCGCTGCTGCAGGCCTGGTTCTCCCGCACTGGGCATCGCCATGCCGCCGATCCCTATTTCCTGTACGGGGCGAGCAACGTCGGCAGCCTGATCGCGCTGCTCGGCTATCCGATCTTGTTCGAGCCGTTCCTGCGGCTGCAGACCCAGAGCCTGAGCTGGACCATCGGCTATGTCGCGCTGATCGCGCTGATCGCCGCTTGCGGGTCGCTGGCGATCGTCAGCGGACAGGGCGTAACGGCCGTCATACCGCGCGGACGATCGGAAACCGATGGCGAGGTCACGTGGGCCCGTCGCCTTGGCTGGATGGGCTATGCCTTCATTCCCTCGGCGCTGCTGGTGGCTTTGACGGCGCATATCTCGACGGATGTCGCCGCCGCGCCGTTCCTGTGGGTGCTGCCGCTCGCGCTGTTCCTGCTGACCTTCGTCATCACCTTCGCGCGCCGGCCGGTGGTTTCGCACACCCTGATGCTGCTGTTGCAGCCGGCATTCGTCATCCCGCTCGCCGTTCTGGCGCAGTGGGGGCAGACAAGGCTTTGGGCGCTGTTCCTCGTCCTCAACCTGATCGGCTACTTCGTCGTCGCGATGGTCTGCCACGGGGAGCTGGTGCGCAAACGGCCGGCCGCGTCGCAGCTCACCGGGTTCTACCTATGGATGTCGGTCGGCGGCGTGCTCGGCGGCGTCTTCGCGGGGCTCATCGCACCGCACGTGTTCGCGACCGTGATCGAGTATCCGGTGCTGCTCGTCGCCAGCCTGCTCGCGCGCCCGGGCGCCCTGTCGTGTCCGCCGGTGCGCTGGCTGCGGGATCTCGCGATCGGCGCTCTTGCCTTTGGCGCACTGTCACTGCCGTTGCTGCTGTTCGGCGTGAACGTCATGGGCGACCCGCGCTACGTGATCGTCGGCATCGTGCTGTTCGCCGTCCTTGCTGCGGTCTACGTACAATCGCCAAGCCTGCTGACCGCACTGGTGCTCGCCGTCTTCGTCTCGGCACTGGCGTTCCAGAACGAACGCCAGATCATCGAGACGCGGCGCGGATTTTTCGGCGTCAACAAGGTCGCACTCAGCGCGGACGGGCGGTTCCGGCTGCTGTATCACGGCACGACGCTGCATGGTGCCCAGAAGCTAACGAACGAAGAGGGGTCTCCGGTCGGGCGCCCCGAGCCGCTCACCTACTATCATGACAAGGGGCCGCTCTATCAGGCGATCGCGGAAACGCGGCGCGCGCATGGCGATCTCGGCAAGGTCGGTATCATCGGTCTGGGCAGCGGCAGCTTGGCCTGCTGGCGCGAGCCCGGCGAGGCATGGCGCTATTTCGAGATCGACCCGATCGTCGCCGATATCGCGTCCGACCCGGCCTATTTCTCGTTCCTGTCGATATGCAGCCCGGACCTTCCGATCGTGCTCGGCGACGCGCGCCTGACCGTGGCGGACGAACCCGACGGCAACTACGACATCCTCGTGGTCGATGCGTTCTCGTCGGATTCAATCCCGGTGCATCTGATGACGCGCGAGGCGATCTCGATGTACCTGTCCAAGCTCGCCCCGGAGGGAATTGTCGCGGTGCATATCAGCAACCGGAACATGGACCTGGCGCCGGCGCTTGCGGCGAATGCGGAGGCGCTCGGGATTGCCGCGTTGATCCATGAACCGGTGGCGGGCGAACCGATGTCGCTGACCTACAAGTCCGCGGCCCGGGTCGTCGTTTTCGCAAGGGATGCCCGCTCGGTCGAGGCGCTGTCGGCCTCGCCCGACTGGCAGGTCCTCGAGCCCACGGAAGGATTTTCCGAGTGGACCGACGACTACTCCAATATCCTCGGTGCGATCATGGCCAAGCACAGGGCGGACGGCCAGGATTAGCCTGGCTGACTACGTTGGCCGACTACGTTGGCGCGCCCGCCGCTTCCGTCAACAGGTCCAGGGCGACGCCGACGCTTTCCAGCCTGACCTGCCGGCGACCGAGATCGCCGAACCGGCATTCTCGGTGGATGGTGGGGCCGTTCCTGCGGGCTGCGGCGAAATGGACCAGGCCGATCGGTTTCTCCGCCGAGCCGCCGCCGGGACCGGCGATGCCGGTGACCGCCACGGCGATGTCGGTCCGCGCGGCGCGGACCGCGCCTTCGGCCATGGCCCGCGCGACCGGCTCGCTGACCGCGCCATGCGCGGCGACCAGGTCGGCGGGAACGCCCAGAACCTCCGTCTTCGCCGCGTTCGAATAGGTCACGAAACCGCGGTCGAAGACGGCGGACGACCCGGCGATCTCGGTCAGGAAGCCGGCGACCAGGCCACCCGTGCAGGATTCGGCGGTGGCGACCATCAGGCCTTTCCGCCGCAGGGTGTCGATCAGGTCGGCGGCGCGTTTGTCGAGAGCCTTCGCGGTTATCATCACGTGCCCTCCGCAGGCAGGGAGACCGTGGCGACGGCCTGCGCGGCGATGCCTTCGCGCCGGCCGGTGAAGCCGAGGCCCTCGCTCGTCGTCGCCTTGACCGAGACGCGTTCGATCGCGATGGCAAGGATATCGGCGATGCGCGCGCGCATGGCATCGCGATGCGGGCCGATCTTGGGCGTTTCGCAGATCAGCGTCACGTCGGCATGGACGATCGTGCCGCCGCGTGCGGCGATGAGGCCGGCGGCGTGGCTGAGGAAGATGTCGGAGGCGGCGGCCTTCCATTGCGGATCGCTCGGCGGGAAGTGGTTGCCGATGTCGCCGTCGGCGATGGCGCCGAGGATCGCGTCGGTCAGGGCGTGCAGGCCGACATCGGCGTCGGAGTGGCCGAGCAGGCCGCGATCGTGCGCGATCTCGATGCCGCACAGGGTTACGAAATCGCCCTCGGCGAAGCGATGCACGTCGTAGCCCGTGCCCACGCGGGTTTCCCGGGCGATACCAAGCAGAGCCTCGGCCATGGCGAAATCCTCGGGTGTCGTCAGTTTGCGGTTGGCCGGATCGCCGGCGACGAGGGTGACGGGGATGCCCGCCCATTCGGCGATCGCGGCGTCGTCGGTGAAATCGCGGTCGATCGTCGCCGCGCGGCGATGGGCCTTAAGGATTTCCGGGAAGCGGAAGCCCTGCGGCGTCTGCGCGGCGAACAGGCCGTCGCGGTCGACCGTCGCGGAGATCGTTCCCTTGCTCTCCGCGCGCTTCAGCGTGTCGGCCACGGGCAGCGCGGGGATCGCGCCCGGGGGGCCGTCCAGGCCGTCGAGCACCCGGTCGATGACCGCGGACGATACGAAGGGGCGGGCGGCGTCGTGGATCAGCACCCGGTCCGGCGCGTGCCCGGCGATGGCCTCGAGCCCGGCGCGCACCGAGGCCTGGCGCGTCGCGCCGCCGGGAACCGCCGGGAGCAGCCCGTCGCGGTCGCTGATCTCGGTCGCCAGCCGGTCCTGCCATCCCTCCCGGACGACGACCTGCACGGCGTCGACACGCGGATGATCGAGCAACGCGGCGACGGCACGCGCGACGACCGAGCGCCCGCCGATCAGGCGAAACTGCTTCGGCTCCGGGCCATCGCCTACGGAGGCTCTGGTGCCGGTGCCGCCGGCTACTATTACGGCAATCGTGGTCATTTGGCCCTGATAGCGCGGTATGTCGGTCCGCGTCTTTAGAAAAAACCGTGTTCGCGCAACGTTTATCATGGTTTACGCGGGGCGATCGTTTTTGTTGCGCCGCGAAATTATCTGTCTAAAATGCGGGCAATATGAAAAACGCACATGAAATGGGCATGGCCATTGCGGCCAGGGCCGACACGCCCGGTGGTATCGGTCCCGAGGGCGACGAGTCCGGCGCCGATCCGAAGGGGCAGGGCCTGACGATAGACGGGACGCCACTCGCCGGCCGGGCGATCCTGGCCCCGATGTCCGGCATTACTGACGCGCCGTTTCGCCGGCTTGCGCATCGCTTCGGGGCGAGCCTCGTCGTGTCCGAGATGGTGGCCAGCGAAGAACTCGTGCAGCAGAAGCCCGACGCCGTACTGCGCATCGAAGGCGAGGGCGTGGCGCCGAACGTCGTGCAACTGGCCGGTTGCGAATCCAAATGGATGGCTGAAGGGGCGCGGCTCGCCGTCGATGCCGGCGCCGATATCGTCGACATCAACATGGGCTGTCCGTCCCGCCGCGTGGCCAACCGGTGGTCCGGTTCGGCGCTGATGCGCGATCTCGATAATGCCGCTCGGCTGATCGCGGCGACCGTCGGCGCCGTCGCCGTGCCGGTCACGTTGAAGATGCGGCTCGGCTGGGACCGCGACTCGCTGAACGCGGCCGAGCTGGCGATGCGCGCCGAGGCACTGGGCGTGCAGATGATCACGGTCCACGCGCGCACGCGCTGCGATTTCTACAAGGGACCGGTCGACTGGCCGGCGGTTCGCGCCGTGGTCGAGGCGGTCGACGTCCCGGTGGTGGTGAACGGCGATATTCTCGGCCTGGAGGACGCGCGCGAGGCGCTGGCGCGGTCGGGGGCCGATGCGGTCATGGTCGGCCGCGGCGCGTGCGGGCGGCCCTGGCAGGTCGGCGCGATCGCACGGGCGCTCGAAGCCGGCGCCTCCGAGCTGGAGCCGGCGCCGGAAGACATCGCCGCCATCGTTCTGGAACACTACGAAGCGATGCTCGGTCATTACGGCGATACGCTCGGCATGCGTATCGCCCGCAAGCATCTCGGCTGGTACCTGGAAGCCGTGAAGCCGGCCGACGAGATCGGCGCGTGGCGCGCGGCCCTTCTGACCGAAGACGATCCGCGCGCGGTGGCGGCGGCAATCCCCGATGCCTTCGCCGCGGGACAACTGGAGTGTGCAGCCTGATGACGAGCGCGGTCCTCGACAAGGTCTCCGGCGACGTCCACGCACCGGCGTCGGAGGCTGTCTTCAACGCGCTCCCGCATCCGGTGATCGCGGTCGCGGACGACAACGCGATCGTCTCGGCGAACGCGGCGGCGGAATCGTTCTTCCAGACGAGCCTTTCCGTCTTACAGCGCTACGCCATCACCGATCTGGTGCCGCATGACAGCCCGCTGATCGATCTGTTGGCGCAGGCGCGCGAACGGGCCGCCTCGGTCAGCGAATACCGGGTGGCGATCGGAACGCCGCGCACCGGCGGCGAGCGGCTGGTGGATATCTACGTCGCGCCGATCGCCGAGGAAAACGACACCACCGTGGTGATGATCCACGAGCGCACCATCGCCGAGCAGTTCGACCGTCAGTTCACGCATCGGGCGGCGGCGCGCAGCGTCACCGGGCTGGCCAGCATGCTGGCGCACGAGATCAAGAATCCGCTTTCGGGCATTCGCGGCGCCGCCCAGCTCCTCGAGTCGACGGTGGAGGAGGGCGACAGGGCCCTTGCCCGGCTGATCCGCGAGGAGACCGACCGGATCGTCAAGCTGGTCGACCGGATGGAGGTGTTCTCCGACCAGCGGCCGGTCGAGCGCGATCCGGTCAATATCCACGTGGTGCTGGACCGGGTGAAGCACATTGCCTCTGCCGGCTTCGCCAAGCACATCCGTTTCGTCGAGGAGTACGACCCCTCGCTGCCGCCGGTGCTGGGCAATCGCGATCAACTCGTGCAGGTGTTCCTGAACCTGGTGAAGAACGCCGCGGAATCGATTGGCCCCAACGCGACGGACGGCGAGATCGTGCTGTCGACGGCGTTCCGGCCTGGCGTGCGGCTGTCGGTTCCGGGCAATTCCGAGAAGGTCAGCCTGCCGCTGGAGTTCTGCGTGCGCGACAACGGCCCCGGCGTCGCAGAGGACTTCCTGCCGCATCTGTTCGATCCGTTCGTGACAACCAAGATGTCCGGCTCCGGCCTCGGCCTCGCGCTCGTGGCCAAGATCGTCGGCGATCATGGCGGCGTGATCGAGTGCCAGTCACAACCGCGGCGGACCGTGTTCCGCGTTCTCATGCCGATGTACCTGACCCACCGCGACCCCAACGCGCGCGCGTCCGACGTGAAATCCGACGAGGACTGAGAGACGATGCCTACCGGTAACATCCTGGTCGCCGACGACGACGCCGCGATCCGAACCGTGCTCAACCAGGCGCTGTCGCGCGTCGGATACGACGTGCGCGTGACCGGCAACGCAGCCACCCTGTGGCGCTGGGTCTCGCAAGGGGAGGGCGATCTCGTGATCACCGACGTGGTGATGCCCGACGAGAACGCCTTCGATCTTCTGCCGCGTATCAAGAAGATCCGGCCCGAGATGCCGATCATCGTGATGAGCGCCCAGAACACCTTCTTGACCGCGGTCAAGGCATCGGAGCGCGGCGCCTACGAATATCTGCCGAAACCGTTCGACCTGAACGAACTGGTGACGATCATCGGCCGGGCCCTGGCGGAACCGAAGCCGCGGGCGGCGGACGGTGCGGAGGAAGAGGGGGACAATATCCCACTCGTTGGACGCTCGCCGGCAATGCAGGACATCTACCGGCTGCTCGCACGGCTGATGCAGACCGATCTGACGGTGATGATCGCCGGTGAGTCGGGCACCGGCAAGGAGCTGGTCGCCAAGGCCCTGCACGACTACGGCAAGCGCGCGAACGGGCCGTTCGTGGCCATCAATATGGCGGCCATTCCGCGCGACCTGATCGAAGCCGAGCTGTTCGGCCACGAGAAGGGCGCCTTCACCGGCGCGCAGACCCGCAACACCGGCCGGTTCGAGCAGGCCGAAGGCGGCACGCTGTTCCTCGACGAGATCGGCGACATGCCGATGGAGGCGCAGACCCGTCTGCTGCGCGTCCTGCAGCAGGGCGAGTACACGACGGTCGGCGGGCGCGTGCCGATCAAGACCAACGTCCGGATCATCGCGGCCACCAACAAGGATCTCCGGCAGCTGATCAATCAGGGGCTGTTCCGGGAGGATCTCTACTATCGCCTGAACGTCGTACCGATCCGGCTGCCGCCCCTGCGCGAACGCACCGAGGACATTCCCGACCTGGTGCGTCATTTCTTCGCCCAGGCCGAGAAGGAGGGGCTGCCGCACAAGCAGATCGAACAGGCCGCCCTCGACCGTCTGCGGCGGTATCGCTGGCCCGGCAACGTACGCGAACTGGAAAATCTGGTTCGGCGGCTCGCCGCGCTGTACCCGCAGGAGATCATCAACGAGCAGACGATCGAGGCCGAACTCGGGGAGCCGTCGGCCAACCCCGCCAACGATGGCGACCGTGAGGAAGAAACCCTCGGCGGCTCCGTCGAGCGCCACATGTCGGGCTACTTCCGCGAGTTCGGCGACACCCTGCCGCCGCCCGGGCTCTATCACCGTGTTCTCCGGGAGATCGAGGAACCGCTGATCGGCGCCGCATTGGCGGCGACACGCGGCAACCAGATTCGCGCGGCGGAGCTTCTGGGACTGAATCGCAACACCTTGCGCAAGAAGATCCGCGACCTCGATATCCAGGTTATCCGCAGCAGCCGGTAGTTTTCGGGCTGCCGCCTTTTCCTTGTCTCATTTCTGCAACATTTGTGGTTGATCTGCATCGGTCCGGCGCCGAGTATCCGGCGGCGGCGTGGTGCGCGCTGCCGCTATTCCGCTGCAGCGTCCGGAGCCGGAACGGGAATGGGTTTCAGTCAGTGACACTTGCCGAACCGCGACAGCAGCCAGTGCCGGCGTTTTCGACGCGCCGCAGAAAATCCCTGCGGATCGTGGGCGCGCTATTGGTGGTGCTGTCGCTTGTCGCGGGGACCGGGACGTTCGCGGTCCTGACCGGTCTGACCGCGGTCGAGCCGGACGAAAACGCCGTCGCCGCCGCGTTGGTCGTGAACCTGATCCTGGTTGCCGGGCTGGGCGCCATCGTCGCGGTCGAAATCGGCCGGTTGTGGCTGGCTCGCCGTCGCGGCATCGCCGGTGCGGGGCTTCATCTGCGCATTCTCGCGCTGTTCGCGGTGATCGCGGTGGTCCCGGCGGTGATCGTCGCGATCATTGCCAGCGTTACGCTCAGCCGGGGGCTCGATACGTGGTTCTCCGAGCGCACCAAGGCGATCATGCAGACCTCGCTGTCGGTTGCCGACGCGTATCTGCGCGAACACGGGCAGGTCATCCGGGCCGACATCCTCGCCATGGCGACCGACCTGGAACGCGCGGACGCGATGTACCGGGACGATCCGGAGCAGTTCCAGAAGTTCTTCACCGCGCAGGCGGCGATCCGGTCGCTGCCGGCGGCGTACCTGCTGGACGAGAACCTGAATGTCCTCAGGCGCGCCGATATCGAGCTGAAGCGGGAATTTCTGATGCCGCCGGCGAATGCGGTGGAGCAGGCCAAGAGCGGTGAGGTGATCGTCATCGCTCCGGGCGTCTCGAACCAGGTCGGTGCGATCAAGAAACTCGACGACTTCGACGGGGCCTATCTCTACGTCGCCCGGTCCGTCGATCCGCTGGTGATCAACTACCTGCGCCTGGCCCAGGCGAATATCGCCGAGTTCTCCAGCCTCGAGCGGCGGCGTTTCGGCGTGCAGATCGCCTTCGGTCTCATGTATGTCGGCTTCGCCTTCATTCTGCTGCTGGCGGCGGTGTGGGTCGGCATGGGGTTCGCCAACCGGCTCGTGTCTCCGGTCCGAAGGCTGATCGGCGCCGCGGATCAGGTGGCCCAGGGCAACCTCTACGTCCAGGTGCCGATCCGCAACAAGGAAGGCGATCTGGCGAGCCTGAGCACCACCTTCAACAAGATGACGACGCAGTTGCGCTCCCAGCGCGACGATCTACTCGAAGCCAACGAGGAGCTCGACGAACGGCGGCGCTTCATCGAGACGGTGCTCGCCGGGGTTCCGGCGGGCGTGCTCGGCGTCGATGATGCCGGCGCCGTTTCGCTGGCCAACCGCTCGGCCGCCGTGCTTTTGGGGACGAGCCAGGAAGAGCTGCTCGGCAAGCCGCTGACCGATGAGCTGCCGGAACTCATACCCTGCATCGAGCAGGCCTGGGCGCAGCCGTCACGGTTGATCCACGACCAGATTTCGGTGCGCCGCGGCGGGCGCGACCGGACCATCGCCGTGCGGGTGGCGACCGAGGTCTCGGCGACGGGCCACCGCGGCTATGTCGTCACCCTCGACGACATCACCGAACTGGTCACGGCGCAGCGGACCTCCGCCTGGGCCGACGTCGCGCGCCGCATCGCCCACGAGATCAAGAACCCGCTGACGCCCATCCAGCTTTCGGCCGAGCGGCTGAAACGCAAGTACGGCAAGGCGATCACCGAAGACCGCGAGATCTTCGACCAGTGCACCGACACGATCATCCGGCAGGTCGGCGATATCGGCCGCATGGTCGACGAGTTCTCCTCGTTCGCGCGCATGCCCAAGGCGGTGATCGCGCCCGCCGATATCGTCGAGACGGTCAAGCAGGCCGCATTCCTGATGCGTGTCGGCAACCCGGAGGTCGACATTTCGCTCGACCTGCCCGAGACGGCGATCTCCGTCCCCATCGATCGCCGGCTGATCTCGCAGGCGGTGACCAACATCATCAAGAACGCGATCGAGGCCATATCGGCGACCGATCCCGACGCGAATGGCGAACGCGGCCACGTGGCGGTGACGGTCGGGGAGGCGAACGGCTGGGTGACGATCGACGCGATCGACAACGGCATCGGCCTGCCGAGCGAGAACCGGGCCAGGCTTCTGGAGCCGTACATGACGACGCGCGAGAAGGGCACGGGCCTCGGTCTGGCCATCGTCGGCCGCATCATGGAGGAGCATGGCGGCCGAGTCGAACTGGCGGATGCGCCGTCGGTGGCCGAGGGCGGGCACGGCGCCTGGGTTCGCCTTGCCCTGCCTGTCGGCGGCAATTCGGAAATGGAAATGGACGACCTGGAACGCGCGGTCGACGCGGCCGTGTCGTGAACGCGTCAGTGGAGCAACGGTGAATGGCGAAAGATATCCTGATCGTCGACGACGAGGCCGATATTCGCGATCTGGTGGCGGGCATCCTGGAGGACGAGGGCTACGACGCCCGGTCCGCCCGCAACAGCGACGACGCGTTGTCGGAGATCGAGGCGCGCCGGCCGTCCATGGTCTTTCTCGACATCTGGCTGCAGGGCAGCCGGCTCGACGGGCTGGAACTGCTCGAGGTCATCAAGCAGGACCATCCCGATCTCCCGGTGGTGATGATCAGCGGTCACGGAAACATCGAGACGGCCGTCTCCGCGATCAAGAAGGGCGCCTACGACTATATCGAGAAGCCGTTCAAGGCCGACCGGCTGGTGCTGGTGGCAACCCGGGCGCTGGAGACCTCGCAGCTGCGCCGGGAGGTGAAGGACCTCAAGCAGCGCGCCGGTGACACCAGCCGCATCGTCGGCAAGTCGAGCGCGGCCAATCAGCTTCGCAACGCCATCGAGCGGATTGCCCCGACGAACAGTCGTGTGCTGATTTCCGGCTCGTCCGGGGCGGGCAAGGAGCTTGCCGCGCGGACATTGCACGGCCTGTCGGCCCGCGCCTCCGGCCCCTTCGTCGTGATCAACGCGGCGACGATCACGCCGGAGAACATGGAAGTCGCGCTATTCGGCACCGAGACCGCGGACGGCCGCCGCGTGATCGGCGCGCTCGAGGAAGCGCACGGCGGTACGCTGTTCATCGACGAAGTCGCCGACATGCCGCGCGAGACCCAGAACCGCATCCTGCGGGTTCTGGTCGATCAGAACTTCCAGCGGGTCGGCGGCTCGGCCCGGGTGTTCGTCGACGTGCGGATCGTCTCCTCGACCAGCCGCGACCTCGAGCTGGAAGTGCAGGAGGGCCGGTTCCGGGAGGACCTGTTCCATCGCCTGGGCGTGGTTCCCGTGCGGGTTCCCGCGCTGGCGGAGCGGCGCGAGGACATTCCCGAACTGGTCGACCACTTCATGCAGCAGATCTCGAACTCGACCGGCCTGCCGATCCGCCGCATCGGCGCCGACGCCATGGCGGTGCTGCAGGCGCACGACTGGCCGGGCAACGTGCGCCAGCTTCGCAACAACGTGGAACGGCTGATGATTCTCGCCGGCGGCGACGCCGAGGCGGTCATCACCGCGGACCTGCTGCCGGCGGAAGTCGGCGCCTCGCTGCCGCCGGCGCCGGGCAATTCGCGGGCCGAGGAAATGCTGGCCCTGCCGCTGCGCGACGCGCGCGAGATCTTCGAGCGCGAATACCTGATTGCCCAGATCAATCGCTTCGGCGGCAATATCTCGCGCACCGCCGAGTTCGTCGGGATGGAACGTTCGGCGCTGCACCGCAAGCTCAAGACGCTCGGCGTCGGCTGAGCCGAGAAGACGCGACGCCGGCCGTAGGCTGATCAAGCAAAACAAGCTATGAAGCGGGGCTGACGTCCGCGGCCGGAAGGCCGCGGGCGCCGCGATGTCGCAATTCGGGGACTGAACCATGAAGGTCGTGATCTGTGGAGCTGGCCAGGTGGGATTCGGCATTGCCGAGAAACTGGCCGCCGAGAACAACGACGTCAGCATCATCGACCGGGCACCGGAACTGATCCAGTCGATCACCGAGACGCTCGATGTCCGCGGGTTCGTCGGCCATGGCGCCCACCCGGACACGCTCGCCCAGGCTGGCGCGGAGCAGGCCGACATGCTGATCGCCGTGACGCTGCACGACGAGGTCAACATGATCGCCTGTCAGGTGGCCCATTCGCTGTTTAACGTCCCGACCAAGGTCGCCCGCATCCGCGCCCAGAGTTACCTGGCGCCGCACTGGCGCGATCTGTTCTCGCGCGAGCATCTGCCGATCGACGTGATCATCTCGCCGGAGGTGGAGGTCGGAGAGATGGTGCTCCGGCGGCTGGCGCTGCCGGGCGCGACCGACACCGTCACCTTCGCCGACGGGCAGGTGGTGGTGGCCGGCGTCTATTGCGACGAGAACTGCCCGATCGTGGACACGCCGCTGCGCCAGCTCACCGAGCTGTTCCCGGACTTGAAGGCGCTGGTGATCGGTATTCAGCGCGGCGAGCGCTTCTTCGTGCCGGATTCGTCTGATTCGATGCTGGTCGGCGATGTCGCCTACTTCGCCGCCGACCGTGACCAGGTGCGTCGCACGCTGGGTATCTTCGGCCACGAGGAAGCGGCCGCGTCCCGGGTGGTGATCGTCGGCGGCGGCAATATCGGTTTCTACGTGGCGCGCGAGATCGAGGCGCGGCAACGCAGCGCGCGGGTGAAGGTCATCGAGTCCTCCCGCAAACGCGCCATCGAGGTGGCCGACGATCTGCGCCGCACGGTCGTCCTGCACGGCAGCGCCCTCGACGAGGAGCTGCTGCGCGAAGCCGACGTCGCCGACGCCGACACCATCGTGGCGCTGACCAACAGCGACGAAGTCAACATCCTGGCGTGCGTGATGGGCCAGAAACTCGGCGCGGGGCGCAGCCTGTGCCTGATCAACAACCGGGGTTATCCCGACCTGACGCGGTCGCTCGGCATCTCGGCCTACGTAAATCCGCGCCAGATCACCGTTTCCAAGGTGCTGCAGCACGTGCGGCGCGGCCGTATCCGCGGCGTCCATTCGGTCCAGAACGGCGCCGCCGAGATCATCGAGGCGGAGGCGCTGGAAACCTCGCCGCTCGTGGGCAAGCCGTTGCGCGAACTCGATCTGTTCGATGGCATCAGGATCGGCGCCATCTATCGTGGCGAGGAGGTGATCATTCCGCGCGGCGACACCTACATCCAGCCGCACGATCGCATCGTCATGGCGGCAATGGCCGATCAGGTCCGCAAGGTCGAGCAGATGTTCCGCGTCAGCCTGGAATTCTTCTAAGCCGATCGCGGTTCCCATGATCCCCGTCGTCTTCGTCTTCGCCCATTTCCTCGCCGCCTACGCCCTTGCGCTGGTTCTGCCGGCCGTGGTGGCGATCGGGCTGGGCGAGGGGACGCTGGGGCTCGATTTCCTGATCAGCGCCGGCCTATGGATTTTCGTCGCGGGGGCGATGATGCTGAGCCTGCGCGGGCGCGAGCGCAGGCTGAGGCCGTCCCAGCGCTATCTGCTGGCCCTGATGCTCTGGTTGCTGTTGCCGCTGGTCGGGGCGCTGACGCTCACGATGACCGTCGACGGACTGGGCGTGGTCGAGGCCTATTTCGAAGCGGTCTCGGGACTGACGACGACGGGCGCCACCGTGCTGCCGCCGCCCGAGGAGCTGCCGCGCAGCGTCGTGCTCTGGCTGGCGATGACACAGTGGTTCGGCGGCGGCCTGACGCTGCTGGTCGTCGTGCTGGCGCTCGCCCCCTCCGGCGTCGGCGGTCTGCCCGAGACCCATTCCCGGATGGTCGAGCATGGCGGGTTGCCGGAGCGGCGTCGCCTGATCCTGCTCGTTCGCGACGTCTTTCCTATCTATCTCGGCGCCACCGCCGTCACCTTCCTGCTTCTGGCGGCGACGGATCTCGAGGCGTTCGAAGCGCTTTGCCTCGCATTCAGCGCGGTATCGACCGGCGGGTTTTCGCCGCGCTCGGTGACGATCGGCGAATACGTGCCGACGTTCGGCATTCTCGTCCTCGTGGTGGCGATGCTGTACGGCGGGACGAACGTGCTGTGGCAGCGCAATCTGTTCCAGCTGCGCCGGTCGCGGCGGATGTCGGACCGGGAGAGCCTGTGGGCGATCGGGCTGTGCCTGGGGCTCGGCCTGATCGCCGGATTCGCGTTTTTTCGTGCGGCGGGGCAGGGCGTCGGCATTGCCCTCCGCGACGGGCTGTTCACCGCGACATCGCTGATCACCACATCCGGCTTCGAGATCAGACACGCGAGCTTCGAGATCTTTCCGATCCCGCTGGTCGCGATCCTCCTGGCGATCGGCGCCGCGAGTTTCTCGACCGCCGGCGGTATCAAGCTCTTCCGGGTCGGCGCGATGCTCGTGCAGGGCGGGCGCGAGCTCAATCGGCTCGTCTATCCGCATGGCATCCGCCCCTCACGGCTGGGCGGGCAGCCGTACGACATCCAGGTGATGAAGGCGATCTGGACCGGCTTCCTCGCTTTCGTATTCGCCGTCGTCGCGCTGTCACTGCTTCTCGCGAGCGAGGGACTCCCATACGAAGGCGCGGTCATGGCGGCGCTTTCCGCGGTGTCCAATGCCGGGCCGATCTATGCGAGCGACTGGGCCGTATCCGGTGACTGGCCGTCCTATGCGGATATGGATACGGGCGCGCAGCTGGCGTTGTGCCTGGGCATGATTCTCGGGCGTCTGGAGGTCGTTGCCGCGCTAGGTCTTCTGGTTTACATGGTGCGTCGCGGATAATCCTTGTTTCGGCTCCAATCCGCCTTCATTCTGATACCAATCACAAGAAAACGACTCGGAGCAGCCTCGACCATGTCCCGCATCGCCTACGTCAATGGCCGGTATGTTCCGCATGCCTACGCCCAGGTGCATGTCGAGGACCGTGGCTATCAGTTCAGCGACGGCGTCTACGAGGTCTGCGAGGTGCATGACGGACATCTCGTCGACGAAACGCGGCACATGGCGCGGCTCGGCCGCTCGCTGAAGGAGCTGCGTATTCGCGAGCCGATGTCGGCGAAGGCGCTCGGACATGTGTTGCGCGAGACCGTGCGGCGCAACAGGGTGCGCAACGGGCTCGTCTACCTGCAGGTGACCCGCGGCGTCGCCAAGCGCGACCATCCGTTCCCGAAGGACGACGTGCCACCGGCGGTCGTCGTGACGGCGCGTGCGATCGATCCGAAAAAGAGTGCAAAATCGGCGGAAAACGGTATCAGTGTCATTACGGTTCCGGAAAATCGCTGGGATCGGGTCGATATCAAGTCGGTTTCTCTGCTTCCCAACGTGCTTGCCAGGCAAGCGGCGGAAGACGCCGGTGCATCGGAGGCGTGGTTCGTCGACACGGATGGCTATGTGACGGAGGGGTCGGCGACGAATGCGTGGATCGTCGATCAGGATGGCCGATTGATCACGCGGCCGGCGGAATTCGGGATCCTGCGCGGCATTACCCGAACCGTCGTCGTCGATCTCGCCGCCCGCGAGGGCGTCGAAATCGTCGAGCGGCCTTTCACCGTCGAAGAGGCGAGAAAGGCGCGTGAGGCGTTCGTGACGTCGGCGACAAAACTGGTTATGCCGGTTGTCAAGATCGACGATGCGGTCATCGGGAACGGTAAACCGGGCTCTATCGCCGGAAAACTGCGCGAGCTTTTCTACACGCAGGCGGAGATCGCGCCGTAAAAATGAACAGTGCGGTGCAGAATCGAACCTTGCCCCGGCGGTACGAGTTGCCATCTAATTGTAGCCGGGACGGATTGATGGTTTGCCGATCAATCTTGGTCGGAAGAGAAGGGACCCGCCCTGAAAGGAAATGGCGGGGCAAGAGGTAAAGGAATGGCGGCGGAACGAAATCAAAACCTACAGGACACGTTCCTCAACTACGTACGCAAGAACAAGACGCCTCTCACGATTTTCCTCGTAAACGGGGTTAAACTTCAGGGGGTAGTCACCTGGTTCGATAATTTCTGCGTATTGTTGCGGCGCGATGGACATTCTCAGCTTGTCTACAAGCACGCAATCTCCACGGTCATGCCGAACGGGCCGATTCAGCTGTTCGAGCCGGCCGAGGAAGGCGCAGCCGCTGGTGGCTGATTGAAGCCGGTCGATCCTGCACGGCATGGTCGCGCGCCCGGCCGGGACCCGGAGCGGGCGTCGGGACATAGCACCGCGCGTGACCCCACGCGCGCGTATGTCCTCGTACCGGTTCTCGAGGCAAGCGATCGGAAGGGACGGGACGACGCGCGCGGCGGCTCCAAGGCCGCCGTGGTGCGTTCGGCCGAGGCGCGGCTCGATGAAGCCGTCGGCCTGGCCGGTGCCATCGACCTCGATGTGGTCGGGCAGGGCGTCGTCCGCGTCGCCGCACCGCGGCCGGCGACGCTTATCGGCAGTGGCAAGGTCGAGGAACTCGCCGCCATCGTGCGCGGCGAGGATGCCGAGCTCGTCGTTGTCGACGCGGCGCTGACCCCGGCGCAGCAGCGCAATCTCGAAAAGGCCTGGGACGCCAAGGTCCTCGATCGGACCGGCCTGATCCTCGAGATCTTCGGCGCGCGGGCGCGCACGCGGGAAGGGCGGCTGCAGGTCGAGCTGGCGCATCTGACGTGGCAGAAGAGCCGCCTGGTACGGTCCTGGACCCATCTGGAGCGACAGCGCGGCGGCTTCGGTTTCATGGGCGGGCCGGGCGAAACCCAGATCGAGACCGACCGGCGCCTTATCCAGGAGCGGATCACCCGCATCGAAAAGGAACTCAAGGCGGTTCGCCGGACCCGCGCGCTGCATCGCGAGACGCGCCGCCGGGTTCCGTATCCGATCGTCGCCATCGTCGGCTATACGAACGCCGGAAAATCCACGCTTTTCAATAGGTTGACCAAGGCCGAGGTGCTCGCCGAGGACCTGCTTTTCGCAACGCTCGATCCGACATTGCGCGGCCTGACGCTGCCGGAAGGTCATATGGCCATCCTCTCCGACACGGTCGGGTTCATATCGGACATTCCGACCGATCTCGTCGTGGCGTTCCGCGCGACGCTCGAAGAGGTCATCGAAGCGGATCTGGTGATGCATGTGCGGGACATTTCGCACCCGGACACGAAGGCGCAGGCGGCCGACGTCGTCGACGTGCTGTCTTCGCTCGGCGTCGATACCGAGGACCCCCGTCACATGATCGAGGTCTGGAACAAGATCGACCTGATCGGCGCGGAGGAGTGCGACAGCCTGAAGGCTGCTGCCGAGCGTCTGCCCGAAATCGAACGACCGGTCCCGATTTCCGCCATGACGGGCGAGGGGGTCGACGCGCTGCTCGCGGCGATCGAGACCCGCCTGAAAGGCGAGATCGCGCACCGTTCGGTGGTGCTCGATGCGGCGGACGGCGCCGGCATGAACTGGATCTATGAGCGCTGCACCGTCACCGGGCGGCGGCATGACGACGACACCGGCGTCGTCCGTCTCGACGTCGACGTCCCGATGAAGCGGCTGGCGGAGTTCAATCGGCGGTTCGCGAAAGCGCTGCGCCTCGACTGAGGGCGGGCGCGCCTTCAGTTTTCTTGGCGTCCTGCCACCAGCCTTCCATCCGCTCGAGCGTCACGGCCTCCAGAGGCGTGCCTTCGGCGCGCGCCTGCTGTTCGATGTGGGCGAAGCGGCGGCGGAACTTGTCGTTGGTCCCGCGCAGGGCGTCTTCGGGATCCACGCCGAAATGACGGGCGAAGTTGGCCACGGCGAACAGGACGTCGCCGATCTCGTCCGCAAGTGCGCCCCGGTCTCCGGCTTCGGCGGCTTCGGACACCTCGTCGATCTCCTCGTGGATCTTGGCGATGACCTGGGCGGAGTCGTCCCAGTCGAAGCCGACCCGGGCGGCGCGCTTCTGCAGCTTCACGGCGCGCTGCAGCGCGGGCAGGGCGAGTGGCACGTCGTCGAGCAGCGAGGCCGGCCCGGGCGTTTCGCGCTCGGCGTGTCTTTCGGCCTTCTCCTCGGCCTTGATGTCTTCCCAGTTGCGCTTCACCGCCTCCGGCGTAGCGGCTTTGGTCGCCGCGAAGACATGCGGATGGCGGCGGATCATCTTCGTGGTAATCGCCGCGACGACGTCGCCGAAGGAAAACGCGCCGATTTCCTCCGCCATGCGGGCGTGAAAGACGACCTGGAGCAGGAGGTCTCCCAGCTCGTCCTTCAGGTCCATCAAATCGTCGCGGGCGATGGCGTCGGCGACCTCGTAGGCTTCCTCGATCGTGTAGGGCGCGATCGTCGCGAAATCCTGTTCCAGATCCCAGGGACACCCGGTCACCGGCGTGCGCAGCGCGGCCATGATGTCGAGGAGCGTATGGATGTCTTTGGACGGACGCATCGGCAATCCCGGAATCGGTTCGGAGATGGGCGCAGCATAGCAGAGGGACGATGGTACGCGCGGCCAATCGCGAACGGCATTGTCCCGGAAACCGAGTGCGGGGCCGTAAACCGAAACGCATTCCTGCGGCCGCACTCCGGTAAAGAAATGTCGCATAAGATATATTATGGAACCAAATGGCATATGACCGAGGGGGCGGCTTCGGCCAAAGAACCTCTTTGACTCAAAGGCCTACAGGATCGCGATCATCCGATCGCTGTCGGATGCCCGTGCCGACAACGGGGATGGCCGCGGATGGCCGGACGCGAGAACGATACAATTTTATTCAACGCGGCGGACCGAATTTTAACGGGCATCTGGGACAGTCCGTTTTCGTTCCGGCGGGCACGCGTATTCTGGGTGGGTTTTTATGCGTTTGAATTATCCGATCCTGCGACGATTGGGCCTTGGCGCCCATCTGGCGGTTGTCGTCGCGCTGGCGGCCATCCCGACGTCGCTGCTGATCATAGAGTTCATCGAATCCGAGCGGCGCGAAGCGATCGAAGACGCCGAGAAATGGACGCAGCGCGCCGCGACCCTGGTCGCCGAACGTCGCCAACACGTGATCGCGACGACGCGCACGGTCCTGACCGCGACCGCCGCGCAACTCGACGCGTCCGCACGTTCGCAGTCCTGCGCGACACCGCCTACCGGCAACGGCGAGATCGTATGGATGATCGCCCCCAACGGCGAGATCCTCTGTTCCACGACCTCCGGATTTCCGCTGTCCCAGTCCGTGATCGAGGAGCTGCTCGAAGACATCGTCGATCCCGGATTTGCGGTCATGGGACCGTATCTGTCGGGCGCCGGGCGTGCGCAACTGTTTGGCGCGCTGACGATACGGGCCGCCGACGGCACCACCTGGCACGTCATCCGCGCGATCGATCTGGCCTGGCAGCCGGCCTATGACGAGGATCTCGGCGGGCCGGCCGACTTCGTGGTGATGACCATCGACGACGAGGGCCTGATCTATCATCGGCTGGGGCCGGGGGCAGATCTGCCGATTGCGCCGGACGGAAAGCTGCGCCCTGCCCCTCCGTTTCATGCGTCCACGCTGGTTGGGACGTCCACGTTGATGGACATCGACGGCGTGCCGCGCATTTTCGGGGCCGCGTCGATACCCGAGACCGGCGATACCGTCATGGTCGGTCTGTCCCAGGACGCGGTCTCGTCCAAGGCGAAGCGGGATCTGATAGCCGATCTCGCGCTTTTCGCCGCCGCGCTCACGTTGTCCGGGGTCCTGGCCTGGCTCACCCTCGAACGCATGGTCTTGCGCTCGCTTCGCAGGCTGCGCGATGCGGCCGTCGCCACTGCGAGCGGAGAACCGAGCGATCGGGTCGAGATCACCGACGGCCCCATCGAGCTGCGCGAACTGGCGCACGCGTTCAACGACATGAAGGACAAGCTGGAGTTTCAGGCGTTCCACGACCAACTCACCGGGCTCGGGAACCGTCGCTACATCGAGCAGCGCATGGCCGCGTTGCTGCAGGACGGCGAACCGTTCGCCATTCTGGCGGTCGATCTGGATGGGTTCAAACCGATCAACGACACCTATGGTCATGCCGTGGGCGATTTCGTCCTCGCCGAAGCGGCGAACCGGCTCAAGGCCGAGTTCCAAGACGGTCTTTTCATCGGGCGAACCGGTGGCGACGAGTTTCTCGCCGGAATCGCGGTCGATGGCGAACGACCCGCCGACATGGCCTCGCAGGTAGCGACGCGTGTTCTCGAAGGCCTGGGGCGTCCGATCACGCTGCCTGATGGCACACAGGAAACCATCAGCGGCAGCGTCGGCATCGCCTTCTGGGCCGGCAACGGCACCACGGCGGACGACGTCATCCGCCAGGCCGACGCGGCGCTCTACCGTGCGAAGCGGTCGGGCCGAAACCGGTTCGTTTCTCCGGACGCGCCCGAGCCTCAGGCGGGCTGCTCGTCCTCGAAGGCGATCCGCATCCCGTCATAGGCCGGAACGACGTTATCGGGCAGCCGAGCCTTCAGGGCGTCGTAGTCCAGGTCGACATGCATATTGGTGAGGATCGCGCGGCGCGGCTTCACCCGGTCGATCCAGGTCAACGCCTCGTCCACGGTAAAATGGCTGATATGCGGGCTTTCGCGCAGCGCGTCGATGATCCAGACGTCAAGGTCATGCAGCAGTTCGACGCTTTCTTCCGGGATATCGCTGACGTCCGGCGTATAGGCGAGGCCGCCGAAGCGGAAGCCGAGAGCGGCGATCGGGCCGTGGATCACCGGGAAGGGCTCGGCGACGATGGCGCCCCCCTCCCCGTCGATCACGACCAGCGTCGGCGGCAGGATGTCGTGGGAATCGAGGATCGGCGGATAGGGACTGCCGGGCGGAGAATCGAAACAATAGGAGAAGCGCTCCCGCAGGCGCTCGCCGGCTTCGGGCTCCATATAGACCGAAACGCGCCGGCGATTGTGGATGACGACCGGGCGCAGATCGTCGATGCCGTGGGTGTGATCGGCGTGGTCGTGGGTGAACAGAACACCGTCGATCCAGGAGACGTCGGCGCCGATCAACTGGTCGCGCAGGTCCGGTGACGTGTCGACCAGGACGGTGGTCTTTCCCTCGGCACCGGTCTTTTCGACAAGGATCGAGCAGCGTCGGCGGCGATTTCTGGGATTATCCGGATTGCAGGCCCCCCAACCGCTGGCGACACGCGGCACGCCGCCGGAGGACCCGCAGCCGAGGATCGTCGCGACCGCCGTCATGGAGCGGCTGAAACCTCGGCCGGGCGGGGAATCTTGGAGAACAGCCGAAAGAAATTGTCTGTCGTCCGGCGGGCCATCTCGTCGTAGGAGACACCGCGGGTTTCGGCCAGAACCTTCGCGGTTTCAACCACATAGGCCGGCTCGTTGCGCTTGCCGCGATACGGCACCGGCGCAAGATACGGCGCATCCGTCTCGACCAGAAGGCGGTCGGCGGGCAGCGCGGCGGCGACGTCGCGGATCTCCTCGGAGCGCTTGAAGGTCAGGATCCCGGAGAACGACACGTAAAGGCCGAGTTCGATTCCCGCGGTCGCGAGGCCGGCCTTCGAGCTGAAGCAGTGCAGGATCGCGTCGAAGCGTCCCTTCGCCATCTCGTCGCGCAGGATCGCCTCGGTGTCGGCTTCCGCCTCGCGCGTGTGGATGACGAGCGGCAGTCCAGTCTCGCGCGCCGCCGCGATCTGGGTGCGGAAGCTCTGGGCCTGCAGATCGCGCGGCGCCTTGTCATAGTGATAGTCGAGGCCCGCCTCGCCGATCGCGACGACCTTGGGATGGTCGGCGGCGGCGATGTAGTCGGCGGCCGGCACGTCGGGTTCCTCGCCGGCGTTGTGCGGATGGGTGCCGACCGAGCAGTAGACATCGTCGTAGCTTTCCGCGATCGCCCGCACCCGGTCGAACTGCCGGAAGCGGGTATTGATCGTGACCATGCGGACGACTCCGGCCGTCCGCGCGCGCGCCACGACGGCGTCGCGTTCCTCGGCGAAGTCGGGAAAGTCGAGATGACAGTGGCTGTCGACGATCATGGCGTCAGGACGCATTCCTTCCGGGACCATATTCCTTTGGCGGGCATTCCGTCAGGCGCCCTCGCCGGCCTCGGCTTCCACGTAGCGCGGGAACACGGGATTCGGCGCCGGCAGGGCGGTGCCGGCGGCAAGACGCCCCCCTTCCCCGAGTTCGGCGAAATTACGCTTGTCCGCGGGCACGCCGACGAGATCGAGCAGCGCGTCCGCCGACGCGGGAACGAAGGGCTGGATCAGGATGCCGATCTGGCGCAAAGCCTCCGCCGTCACGTAGAGCACGGTTGCGAACCGCTCGGGATCGGATTTCCGCAGGGCCCAGGGCTCCTGGGCCGCGAAATAGCGGTTTGCGTCGGCCACCACCGACCAGATGTCCGCCAGCACGATATGCAGCTGCTGGTCGGTCATGGCCGCGCGCGCCTTGCCGATCAGGTCGTCGCAGGCGGTCAGCATGGCGGTATCGTCGGCCGTGAACGCTCCCGGTTGCGGCAGCGTCGCATCGCAGTGCTTGGCGATCATCGACAACGAGCGCTGAGCCAGATTGCCCAGGTCGTTGGCGAGATCGGCGTTGATGCGCTGGACGATGGCATCGTGGCTGTAGTTGCCGTCCTGGCCGAACGGCACCTCGCGCATGAAGAAGTAGCGCACCTGGTCGACGCCGTAGTGGTCGATCAGGGCGAAGGGATCGACGACATTGCCGACCGACTTCGACATCTTCTCGCCGCGGTTGAACAGGAAGCCGTGCGCGAAGACGCGCTTCGGCGGCGCGACACCGGCCGAGAGCAGGAATGCCGGCCAGTAGACTGTATGAAACCGCACGATGTCCTTGCCGATGACATGGAGGTCGGCAGGCCACCACTTCCGGAACGTCTCGCCGTCGGTATCGGGATATCCCACGCCGGTGATGTAGTTCGTCAGGGCGTCGACCCAGACGTACATCACGTGCTTTTCGTCGCCGGGAACCTTCACGCCCCAGTCGAACGTCGTGCGCGAGACCGACAGGTCCTGCAGGCCGCCCTTCACGAAGCTGACGACCTCGTTGTAGCGCTCCTTCGGCATGATGAAGTCGGGATGGTCTTCGTAGAGCTTCAGCAGCCGGTCCTGGAACGCCGACAGACGGAAGAAATAGCTGTTCTCCTCGGTCCACTCGACGGGTGTGCCATTGGGGCCGATCCGAACACCGTCCTCGCGAACGGTCGTCTCGGATTCGGCGTAATAGGCTTCGTCGCGCACCGAGTACCAGCCGGAATAGGTGCCGAGGTAAATGTCGCCTGCCTCGACCATGCGCTCCCAGATCGCCTGGGACGAGGTGTGGTGGCGCGGCTCGGTCGTGCGGATGAAGTCGTCGTTCGAGCACTCGAGCGACGTGACCATCTTCTCGAAAAGCGGCGTGTTGCGGTCGGCGAGTTCGCGCGGGGTCAGCCCTTCCTTGGCCGCCGTCTGCGCCATCTTCATGCCGTGCTCGTCGACGCCGGTCAGGAAATAGACGTCGCGCCCGTCCAGCCGCATGAACCGCGCGATCGCGTCCGTCGCCATGGCCTCGTAAGCATGCCCGATATGGGGGGCGCCGTTGGGATAGGAGATCGCGGTCGTGATGTAGAATTTGGACGTCATGACTGGCCTTACGGACAAGTGCCGGCGCGCCGTTCGTTTCCGCGGCGTCCTTTCAGACGCGAGCCGCGTCGAGCGAAGTCGCGGTGGATACGATACGGAACACCGACAGAAGGGTTAGCGTGCGGTCGAGATTGAGCCTTTCGGCCTCGGCGAGCGCTTGCGTGACCTTTTCCCATACCTCCGCCCAAGGCGCAAGAACGTGGGGCTGGGCGCCGGCACGGGCCGCTTTGCGCATCCGGCCCGCGATCGCGTCGGTGAGCAGCGAGGTCGCCATACGGTAGCGATCCTCCGCACCGCGCCGTCCAAGCGCTTCGGCCAGCTTCTGCGCGGCGACCGGGTCGTGCCGCGGCATGTCGGCGAGAAGCTTGTTGACCGCATGGATGGTCTCGACCGCCTCCTGGGTGGCGAGATCCATGGCCTTGCCGAGACTTCCGCCGCACAGCGCGGCCGCCGTCGCGCGGGCGTCGTCGTCCTGCCCTACCCCGGCGATACGAAGCGCCTCCGCGACCGTCGCGGTATCCAGCGGCTTCAGCGCAAGCCGCCGGCACCGCGACCGTATCGTCGGCAGCAGACGGCCCGGCGAACCGGAAAGGAGCAGGAAAACGGCGCGCTGCGGCGGTTCCTCCAGCATCTTCAGAAGCGCGTTCGCAGACGAGCGGTTGAAGTCGTCGGCGGTGTCGACGATCACGACTCGCCATCCCCCCGTCGCCGATGTGGTCGACAGGAAGCGGGCGACCTTGCGGACCTGATCAACGGAAATCACGGTTGCCGTCGCCCTCCCCTCCTCGTCGCGGGGGCGTTGCAGGACGATGAGATCGGGATGGGACCGGGCGCGGATCTGCCGGGCGGCCGGATCGTCCGCCGGAACGGTGAGATCCCGCGCGGCCTGGACCGCGTCCTCGCCATGATCGGGATGGCCCAACAGGAAGCGGGCGAACCGGTAGGCGAGCGTCGCCTTGCCGACGCCTTCCGGCCCGTCGACCAGCCAGGCGTGATGCAGTCGGCCCGACTTGTAGGCGCTCAACAGGGCCGCCTCGGCGTCGTCATGGCCGATCAGGCACGCGGCGGCCTCCGGTGGGGAGATGGAGAAATCCGGCGGGATCGTTGCAGTCATCGGTCAGGAGGCCGCGTTGGTTCGTGTTCCAGGAGCCTTTGTCCCGGCGTTGTCCTTGCCAGGCAAGGCAATCCGATCCGCGACGGCCGTCCAGATCGCCGCGCCGACTGCGTCGATCGACTCGGATGCGTCGATGACAACGCAGCGCTCCGGCTCCCTGCGGGCGATCGCCAGAAAGGCGTCGCGGAGCTTGCGGTGGCTCTCCAGGTCCACGTCCTCGAAACGGTCGCCGCCGGGGCCGCCGTTCTCGGCGCGCGTCACGGCGCGGGCGCGCTCCAGGCCGATGTGCGGATCGAGGTCGAGTATCAGCGTCAGATCCGGCCAGTCATCGCCGATGACCGCCGTCTCGAAGGCCTCGAGCAGCCGCCGGTCGATGCCGCCCAGCGTGCCCTGATAGGCGCGCGTGGAATCGGCGAACCGGTCGCACAGGACCCATTTGCCCGCTTTCAGCGCAGGACGGATCACTTCGTTCAGGTGGTCGTCGCGGGCGGCATTCACCAGCAGCGCCTCGGCGAACGGTCCCAGCGCCTCGACCCGGCCGGACAGGATCGTGCGGCGCACGATCTCGGCGCCCTTGGTGCCGCCCGGCTCCCGGGTTTCGACGACGTCGATCCCGAGGCCGCGAAGTTTCCCGGCGAGCCGCTTGATCTGCGTCGACTTGCCGGTTCCCTCGCCGCCCTCGAAGCTGATGAACTTGCCCGGCGCCGCCCCCATCGTGCGCGCCTAGTTCTTCGTCGCCATTTCGACGCCGCTATGGACCAGACCGACCATCAACTCGTAGGCCGCGTCGAGCGCGCGGCTGTACAGCGGTCCGATGCCGACGGCGCGCGTGGCGTAGAGCGGAATTCGGCTGATCAGCTCCTGGTCGTTCATGACTTCGAGCTCGCCAACCTGCTGGCCTTCCTCGACGGGCGCGCGAAGCGGGCCCCGATACACGATGCGGGCGCGTAGCTTGGACTTGGCGCCCCGGGGAATGAGGATCTGGATCGGTTCGTGGCCGGCGAGCGGGACCCAGCCGTCCGTGCCGCCGAAGACACCCACCTCCCCGACCGGCTCTCCGGCCTGGAACAGCGTGACCTTCTCGAACGACCGGAAGCCCCAGGCGAGCAGCTTCTGCATCTCGTTGATGCGCTCGTTGCTCGACGACAGCCCGTGGATCGCGGCGATCATCCTCTGGCCGTCCTGGTCGGCGGAGGCGATCATGCCGTAGCCGTCTTCCTCGTCGTAGCCGGTGAACAGGCCGTCGGCGCCCGGGGTCTTGCCGATGATCGGGTTCTTGTTGAGCTGACGGATGTTGTTCCAGGTGAATTCCGGTTCCGAGAAATACCCGTAGAGGTCGGGGTGCTCGGTGATGATGTGGCGGGCGAGCGTCACCAGATCGCGCATCGACATGGTCTGCTTCGGCTGGTCGGGATCGGGCAATCCGGTCGCGTTGACGAAATTGCTGTCCGACAGCCCGAGCCGTTTCGCGCGCTCGTTCATCAGCACGGCGAAGGCCTGCTCGTTGCCCGCCATGCCTTCGGCGATCACGATGCAGGCGTCGTTCGCGTTCTGTACCATGATGCCCTTCAGCAGGTCTTCGAGACGGATGCTCGTATTCAGGCCGGCGAACATGGTGGAGGTGCGCGATGGCGCGCCGCCCTTGCGCCAAGCGTTCTCGCTCACCACGAATTCATCGTCCAGCGACAGCCGGCCTTCCTTGATCGCCTCGAAGACAATCTCCAGCGTCATCAGCTTGGCCATGCTGGCGGGCGCGAGAGCCGCCTCGGACTCCTTCGACAGGACGATCGTGCCGGTCCGGTCGTCGATCATGTAGGCGTGGGGCGCGGCGGTCTCGATCGCCTGCGCCATGGCTGGCGCGACAGGGGCGACGAAAAGGCCGGCCGCCAGGGCCAGCCCCGGAATGGCGCATCGCCAGAGTCGCGGCAGTGATGAAGGAGCCGGCAGGCGGCGGAAAATCACGCCAATATTCGCCATATCGCAATCGCTCGGTGTCGAGATTCCATCTCTGATACCAAGCGGTTCCGGGCGGGTAAAGAATGCGGGCTTTTAAGGACCGGCCGAATGGGGCGCGGCGCGGTTACCGGAACGTGCGGTTGTCGCTCGGATTCGTCGGCTGTCCGGTGAAGATCAGGACGATGTCCCGCTCGGTGTCGAAGATCGAGAACGCCCGCGCCACTGCGGCATCTGCCTCTCGTTCGGCGTAGCCCTGCACCCAGCGATAGGTGACCTTTCCCGTGCCGACCGGCACCTTGGGGACCGGCCCGTCGGCGGAAGGGGTGAAACTCGCCGATACCGGTTCGGGCGTGGGCGGTACGTCGGCGGCATAGGTCGACGGCGAGAAGGCCACGGTCGTCTGCGGATAGGGAGCCGATGTGCCCGGCGGCGGAGGCGGCGGCTGCATCGCTCGTCCGGCCGACGCCTGTTGCGCCGCCGGTGCCGAAAGGCCGGCAAGCATGACCGGGCCGACCGGCTGGCCATCGTGGCGAACGGTGGTGGTCAACCACTGGCCGTCATTGCCCTCCAGCGGGGCCATGCCGACATATTGGACCCGTACCTTGGCGGTGCCGTCGTTGTGGAAATCGAGCAACTCGGCGGTGCGCTTGGAAACGTCGATCAGGCGGTTATGGGCGAACGGGCCGCGGTCGTTGATGCGGACGACGACCGAGCGGCCGTTTTCGAGATTGGTGACACGGGCATAGGTCGGCAGCGGCAAGGTCGGATGCGCCGCGCTCAGGTCCGCCATGTCGAAGACTTCGCCGTTGGCGGTTTTGCGGCCATGGAAATCGCGGCCGTACCACGATGCCAGGCCGACCTGGTCGTAGCCGGCGTCTTCCTTGGGCCGATACCAGCGGCCGGCCACCTTGTAGGGCTTGCCGACCTTGTAGTAGCCGCCGCCTTCGGGGATCGGCTTGCCGAACGGCACGAGGCGCGGGCTGGCGGTGACACCGTATTTCTTGTCGGGCCCGCCCGATGGCGAGCTGCAGGCCGCGACGAGCCCGACCAGCGACAGGGCGGCAATGCCCCGTGCCGCGCCCAAGGCGGCCGTCATACGCGTACTCGAACCCCGTCCCGTCATTCTTACCCCGTCCGTCGCGGTGCGCCGTTCCTGTCCGCGGGACTTCGTCCCGCGCCGGATTTGATCCCGGTTCTCGACAGTCGACGCAAACACCCCCGTTTAACCGCGACTGTGTGTCCCCGCACGTTACACCGGCGTTAAGGCCATGCCACAATGGGCGGCATGGTTAAGCGATTGTTACCGGCGCTCGCTGCGACGTGAACCTTGGGATCGCAGTGCGGTCGAAATGTGACCGTAATGGGGCCCTGCTGCCCGCGGATGGCATGGCGGCCCGTCGGTCCCAACCGGTTCGTGCCGTGTTTCACTGCAAATTGAAAGCGATCAGGCTCGAATGAACGTGAAAAATGAAGCCCGTTCGTCTCAAAGCCTGTTGAAGCCGACGGCGGCTTCGGCGATGGTGCGGCGTCCGACGGATGGGTGGCCGAGTGGTTGAAGGCACCGGTCTTGAAAACCGGCAGGCGGGCAACCGTCTCGTGGGTTCGAATCCCACCCCATCCGCCATTTTCCCCTGACCGAACGGGCCGGGACACTGCGGAAGGCTTGGACGCTCGCAGAACTGCGGCCTGTTCGCCCTAGACCGACAGCACGGTCGTGCGAAACAGGCTGTCCGGCCTGATGTCCTAGGGGGCGGCCCGGCATGCCGCTGTCGGCCCCAACTGAGCACCCGTCGTAGCCTGCCTGCGGGGCATCACCAGCCTCAAACGGAGCGAAAATGTCTGGCACCCGCCAAAAGAAAGATAGGGTCATGACATCCGCGCCAACCGTCCTATGATCCGCCTGCAAAGCCGACAAGAAACAGGAGTCGCACACATGGCTGATGGCGGGAAATTAGCAAATCGGGCGCAGCGGAGCCTCGTCGTCCATGGCTTTACCAACAGCGTCCTGGACCCGGACGACGAAATGCTCGGCCCAGTTGAGGATGGCGGAACAATCATCGCCAACACCGCACCTGGATGCTGGGGGCCGATGATCACGCCGAGCCTTCGCGGCGGGCACGAAGTTACCCGGCCGGTGCGCATCGAGGGCGCGGCCCCCGGCGACGGGTTGGCCATCCGCATTCGCGACATCACCGTCACCTCGATTGCCACCGCCTCGGGGCATGACAGCTCGCCGGAAGGCTTCTGCCTGGGCGACCCCTATGTCGCTGCGCGCTGTCCGACCTGCGACACTGTCTGGCCGGAAACCCATGTGGAAGGCATCGGCCAGGACGCGGTGAAATGTAATGTCTGCGGAAACCCGGTGAAGCCGTTCGAGATCGTTCACGGCTACACGGTCACCTTCGACGAGACACGCACGGTTGGCCTCACCCTGCCGCGCGAGGCGGCGGAGACGATTGCCCGCAGCGCCGATCACTATGCCGCGCTGCCCGATGAAAGCCACCAGCACTCTATCCTGACCTATGCGCCCTCTGACATGCCCGGCACGCTGGTGCGGATGCGCCCGTTCCTGGGCCAGCTCGGCACCTGCCCGTCGAAAGCGATGCCGGACAGCCACAATGCCGGTGATTTCGGCGCCTTTCTCGTCGGCGCGCCGCATGCTTACGCCATCACGTCAGAGGAGCTGGCGGAGCACAAGACCGACGGCCATATGGACATTGACGCGGTGCGCGCCGGCGCGATCCTCGTCGCGCCGGTGAAGGTGCCGGGCGCGGGCCTTTACATGGGCGACATGCATGCCGGCCAGGGCGACGGCGAGATCGCCGGACACACGATGGATGTCGCCGGCAGCGTGACGCTCCAGGTCGAGGTCGTGAAAGGCTACCCGCTTGACGGACCGGTGCTGTTCCCGCTCCTTGAAGACCTGCCGCCCCTCGCGCGACCGTTCTCCGAGACCGAAAAAGCGAAGGGCAAACGCCTCGCCGCCAAATGGGATGTATCGGAGATCGAGGCGCTCGCGCCGATCTCGGTGATCGGCACTGCCGCCAATCTCAACGATGCGATCGAGAACGGCCTTGCCCGCGCCGCGAAGCTTCTCGACGTAAGCGTCGCCGAAGTGCGTAACCGCGCCACGGTGAACGGCGCCATCGAGATCGGCCGCGCCCCCGGCGTCATCCAAGTCACGTTCCTTGCGCCTCTTGCCAAGCTCGATGCGGCCGGCCTCGGCGACTACGCGCGCGAGCAATACGGCCTCTAGGGTCCCACTCCCCCCACGGCCGGTATCGGCCGTTGGGGGTAATCCCACCCTCCGCCATTTACCGCCGGTTTTACGCCACAGCCCGGATATGACCTGAAATCCGGAGACAACGGCAACCGGCCTCAATCCGCCTGCTAGTGCTGCACGTCCGGAACGACCGCTTCGAGCCTAGAGCGGTCATTCGTTACGTGTCTCCTCATCATGCAAGTTCCCCTGCTGCGAGCGCAGCAATTCTCAGATTCACCTGCGCCAAAGGATCCTGTTCCCGGAGAAGCCACGCCGCCGACAATCCAGTCCATGCGAGAATCCATTGAAGCAGGCGCCGCCGCTCGATATTTGCCGCTTCTGACACTACGGTCAGGCGCCGATGAAAGCGGCCTGGTTGCGTTGCTACTGGCCGACTTGGATCGCTTAAGTCGGGGTTGGTAAAGATGTTAGCAAAGTCGAAGCCGCGTTCACCTGCCAACGCATGTGGGTCGATGGCCAGCCAGCCTCGGTGGCCGAAATCGAGCACGTTTTCATGGTGCAAGTCACCGTGAAGGACGACCTTCTCTCGTGGATCAGCTAGGAGCATTTGCGCGGTCTCGAGGCTCCGGACCAGGATTCCGCCATGCTTTGCCGCTGCTGGTTCAAGTTCCCGGAACCACCCGGTCAGAGGAACCAGTTCGGGCAAAGGACCGGGGCGCCTGCGATGCAGTCGGGCGACCGTGGCGCAAAGAATGCGGCAGGCCTCATCATCATCGCTGCCACGTGCCATGGCCGCCAAAGACCGAGCACCTGTGGCACGCTCCATAAGCAGAGCGTTGTCGTCTTGTGCGAAAACCTGTGCCGCCCCATCCCCGTCCCACCACTTCATCAGCGCCGCGCCGCGTTGCTGATCCAAGTTGCAGGACAGTTTCAACATGGCAGGCTCACCTCTTCGACGCACCGGTAGGAGGCGTGCGGCGGGGGTGACAATCGGCTCGCCATCGGCGACGAGGTTCCAAAGGCGCAGATACGACTCGAACATCACATCTTCTTTAGGCTCGTCCGATTATGGCAAGTGTCATTCCTGGATAGCAGCCAGGTTCGTCGCACAATTCATCGTTTCTGACCGGCCATACGTTGCGGATTGTTTTGCTAGGACACCCAGTGCGAGCAGCGGATGACCGAGCAGAAGTTGTCGCGACGATATCCGGCATCCTTGTCCGCCAGCACGTCCGCCTTGACGTTGCCGAAGGTTGTGTGCGGCTTGTGTTCGATGCCGTCGTAGAACGCCTGAATGATGTCTTCCTTGAAGTGCGGTGTCCTCGGGAATGCCGCGACGACCGCCTCGCGGATCTCTTCCGGATACTGGCCATAGGTCAGGCCGAGCACGTCCATCTCGACGCCGGCCGTAGTCAAGGCAACTACGGGATGCATGAATTCCGGCACGCCCGGTGTGGTGTGCAGGGCGATTCCCGTCCAGACCTTTTCGATGTCGGACGGATCCACCCCGTAGCTATGTAGGAAGTCCCGGGCGGCATTGGCGCCGTCGACCTCGAAACGGAGATCGGCGCTGGCATGAGAGGGCATGAGCCCGACGTCATGAAACATCGCCGCTGCGTAAAGCAGCTCATGATTGACGCTCAGGCCGCGCTGTTGCCCCGCCAGCGCGCCGAAAAAGAATACGCGGCTGGAATGATTGAAGAGAAGCTCGCTCTCCGTATCCCTGATGAACTCGGTGATCGCTCGGCCGAGGCGACTGTCCGGCACACCTATTCCGTTGATTTCGGTTGGCGACGTAAGGGTGTCCAGCATCATCATTTCTCCAATGCAGAAAGGGCGCCTGGCTGCCCGCGCCCCGCGAAGAGCGGCGTCGCGGCGCCTGGCTTGTCTTGGCTCCCCGTTTATTGCTGCGGGCCGGTTTGGCTGCAATCTGCATGACCGTGGATTTTCTGCCAGTCAGGCCATATATGCTGCCCGGCTCCTGATCCGGAGCCTTGGTGAAAGGGGTGGGCGATGGCGAAACGGGATATCGCGCTGGTCATCCATGACGGGGTGCAATCCCTCGACGTGGCTGGTCCCCTCGATGTTTTCTCGGAAGCAAACGGGTTTCTGGCCGAGGGCGAAGGGTATCGCTGCCTGTTGCTCGCCGGCACCACGGCGCTGATCCGGGCATCCAACGGAACCCCGATGGCCGCGCATATGCGTTTCGCAGACGCATCGCGTGTTTTTCACACCGTGCTCGTCGCCGGAGGGCCCGGACTGCCTGAGGGGAGCGAGGACGCAATCATGTCGGCCTGGCTCCGGGATTGGGGAGCAAGGGCCGCGCGATACGGATCGATCTGCACGGGCGCCTTCGCGCTCGGCCATGCCGGGCTGCTCGATGGCCGTCTCGTCACCACACATTGGCAGAATGCCGCCTGCCTTGCCGAGGCGTTTCCCGCCGCGCGTGTCGAACATGATCGCATATTCGCCCGCGACGGCCGGCTGGTGACGTCTGCCGGCGTGACGGCGGGTATCGATCTCGCGCTTGCGCTTGTCGGCGAGGATCATGGAGAGCATGTCGCACTTGCCTGCGCGAAGCGCCTGGTCGTCGCGGCGCAGCGCCAAGGCGGGCAATCCCAGTTCAGCCCGTTCCTGCTTCCGCGGAGCGATCCTGAAACGCCGCTGGGGAAGGTCCAGGCCTATGTCATGGAAAACCTCGATGAGCCCTTTCCGGTCCGGCGTCTCGCCGCCATCGCCGGCACGAGCTCACGCAGTCTTGCCCGGCTGTTTGTGAAGGAACTCGGCGTAACCCCGCACGAGTTCATCGAAAACATCCGCCTGGATCACGCCCGTAACCTGCTCGAGGCGTCCGATCTCGCGTTGAAGGCAATCGCGTTCGATTGCGGTTTCGGTAGCTCGGAACAGATGCGCAGCGTCTTCCAGCGCCGTCTCGGGCTAAGCCCGCTTCGCTATCGCGAGAATTTCCGAACGACGCGGCCCGGTGCGGATTGAGACAATTCTCCGGAATCGGAGGTTGGAATCGGCAGGACTCGCGTTGGCAGGGCCGCTTGCGGCAAACGGTGCCCGATCAGCGCATGATCAATACCGGCACCCGACAGGACCGGATCATCTCGGTTGTCGTCGAACCGATGATGAAGGAGCGGACACGCGAGTGACCGTAGGCGCCCATCACGAGCAGTTCGTGCCCCGGGTCCTGCGTCAGGTCGGCGAGCACCGTTTCCGGTTCGCCGATGCGAACCAGGAGCTTCGCCTCGAAGCCCCCTGCCCTCAGCGTCGCCGCCGCTTTGTCGAGCGACGCGCGGATCTCCGGCGTTTCCTTGCCGGCATAAACCAGAGAAACCGCGAGCCCTGCGAACAGCGGACTGCGCGAGATGTAGTCGACCGCCTTCAGCGACGAGGCACCGCCGTCGAAGGCCACCAGAACCGTCTCGACCGGCCTGAAGGCGCGATTGGCGATGAAGACCGGCTTGTGACTGGCCCTTACGACGCGTTCCAGGTTGGAGCCGAGATGGTCCATCGCGTGGCCCGCCGCTTCGCCGCGCTTGCCGATGACGATCATCTCGCCCCGCTCTTCCTTGGCGGTGACGGTTTCCACCAGGTCGCCCCGGCGCAGGCGGGTCTCGACGGACGCGATACCGCCATCGTCCTGGATGATGGCTTTCGCGTCGTCCAGGATAGCGCGCCCGTGCTCGTGCGCCAGCTTCGCCCGCGCGGCGTCGAGTTGCGAAAGCTGCTCAAGCAGCGCCGTGCGCGCGCCCAGCCGGATCGCGCCGCTCAGGTCCTGCTCGCCGATGCCGTCACGGCGCCCCATGACGTGGTAGATCTTGACCTTCCAGCCGTTCCTGCCGGCGATCCAGGCAGCATGGCGACAAACGCTTTCGGAATAGACCGAGCCATCCACGAGAGCGATCAGTGTGTCGGTTGTCATCGCTCGATCCTTCCTCAGTGACCCATCAGTTGATCCATCGCGCCCGGCTTGTCATGGACGGCGAGCCTGTCGACGATGGTTTCGGAGGCTTCGTTGAGCCCGATGATCTCGACGTCGGCCCCTTCCCGGCGGAACTTGAGCACCGCCATGTCCAGCGCGGCAACGGAAGAAATATCCCAGATATGGGCGCGGCTGAGGTCGATCGTGACCGTCTCCGGCGCCTCCTTGAAATCAAAGGCTTTCATGAAGTCCTCGGAGGACGCGAAGAAAAGCTGGCCTTCTATCACATAGGTGCGATGGCTGCCGTCCGGCGTGATGTCGGACGTGACGCGGAAGAGCTGCGCGATCTTCCAGGCGAAGAAGATGCCCGAGAGCAGGACGCCCACAAGCACGCCGATGGCGAGGTTGTGGGTGTAGATCACGAAGACGACCGTCGCCAGCATCACGACGGACGAGGATTTCGGGTGCTCGCGGAGGTTCTTGACCGACGACCAGGAAAAGGTCCCGATCGAGACCATGATCATGATCGCGACCAGGGCGGACATCGGGATGATCGCCACGATGTCGCCGAGCGCCACCACCATGATCAGCAGGAAGATCCCGGCGACAAAGGTCGACAATCGTCCGCGTCCGCCGGATTTCACATTGATGATCGACTGGCCGATCATGGCGCAGCCCGCCATACCGCCGATGAAGCCGGTGGCGGTGTTGGCGAGGCCCTGCCCGATGCACTCCTGATTGCGGTCGGATGCGGTGTCGGTCAGGTCGTCGACGATCTGCTGGGTCATCAGGCTTTCCAAAAGCCCCACGACCGCGACGGCCAGCGAATAGGGAAAGATGATCGCCAGCGTTTCGAAATTCAGCGGAATGTCGGGGATCAGAAACACCGGAAACGTGTCGGGCAGGTCGCCCATGTCGCCCACGGTGCGGACGTCCCAGCCCATCGCGACGGTCAGGATGGTCAACACGACGATCGTGACGAGCGGCGACGGGATCGCCTTGGTCACCATCGGAAACAGATAGATGATGGCAAGCCCGGCCGCGACGAGCGGATAGGTGAGCATCGGCACCTTCGAGGGATCGAGCTCGGGCAACTGCGCGATGAAGATCAGGATCGCGAGCGCATTGACGAAGCCGGTCATCACCGACCGGGACACGAAGCGCATGACGTAGCCGAGTTTCAGAAAACCCGCCGCGATCTGCAGCAGACCGGCGAGAACGGTCGCGGCGAGCAGGTATTCCAGTCCGTAATCGCGCACCAGCGTGACCATCAGCACGGCGGTCGCCGCGGTCGCCGCCGAAATCATGCCCGGCCGACCGCCGGTGATGGCAACGATGACGGCGATGGAAAAGGACGCGTAGAGCCCGACCTTGGGGTCCACTCCCGCGATGATGGAAAAGGCGATGGCTTCGGGAATGAGCGCGAGGGCGACAACGAGGCCCGACAGCAGGTCACCGCGGATGTTGTGCATCCACTGGTGCCGGTATTGAGAAAGCGAGATCGAGAACACTTCAATATCCCTAGGCCGCAAGCTCTCGCTCGCGGTCTCGACAGATTTCGTCTGTTTGGAATTGTCCGGCGGATCGGCGGCCGGAATAGCCAGCCGGGAATCTCACCCGGCTCCATGTTCGTTGCCCACGCTCTTAGCCAGTCCGGTCGCGAATGCCAACCGTCAATGCAGCGATACTGTTGCCGGACCGGCAACGGCTTCCGACCCGCTTAGGCAATTCAGGGGCGCTTCGTGCACTGGTACTGTTTGCGAATCCCTCCTTGTCGCGCGTACAGCCGGAGAGCAGCAATGGCGCAGAACATCTACGACAACCCGGCGTTCTTTGCCGGTTACAGCCAGCTTCCCCGCCAGGTCCATGGACTTGACGGCGCCCCGGAATGGCCCGTCGTCAGGGATATGCTGCCGTCCCTGGACGGCAAGCGCGTGGTCGATCTTGGATGCGGCTTCGGCTGGGCTTCACGCTGGATACGGGAAAACGGCGCCGCCTCGGTGCTGGGCATAGACCTGTCGGAGAAAATGCTCGCGCGTGCGAGAGCGGAGACAACCGACCCGGCCATCGCGTATCGCATCGACAATCTTGAAACGCTGCAACTGCCGGCGGCGACCTTCGACCTGGCCTACAGCGCGCTGACCTTCCACTACGTCCGGGATTTCGACCGTCTTGCGCGGATGCTCCACGCGGCGATCGTCCCCGGCGGCGATCTCGTGTTCACGATCGAACACCCGATCTTCATGGCAGCCGCCCATCCGCACTGGATCGCCGACGAGGACGGGCGAAAGACCTGGCCCGTCAACGGCTACGCCGTCGAGGGGGAGCGCAGGACGGATTGGTTCGCCAAGGGCGTCTTGAAGTACCACCGAACGGTTGCCACGACGCTCAATACGCTGATGGCCGCCGGATTTGAGTTATCGCGGGTCGAAGAATTCGCGCCAACGCCGGAGCAGATCGCGGCAATGCCGGATCTCGCCGAAGAGCTGGAGAGACCGATGCTGCTCCTTGTGTCGGCACATCGAGGACGGGGCGCACCGGGATAGGTCCGGTCGTAACAAAACGGTCCGGCGGCACCGGCGCGTGTCAGCGTGCGGCGACCTCCGTCGTGCCGCCGACGAGCGCACCGGCGAAGGCGCTGCCGACGACGAAGCGGCTTGCGTCGCGATCGACGACCGTGCGCCCGTTGAGGACGACGCGACGGATGCGGGAGGGATCGCTCAGGACCGCGATGTCGGCCAGCGGATCGCCGTCGACCACGACGAGGTCGGCCAGCTTGCCGGGCTCGAGCGTGCCGACGCGATCGTCGAGCTTCAGCATCCGGGCGCTGTCGCGCGTCGCCACCTGGATCGCTTCGAGCGGGGTCAGCCCCATTTCCACCAGATAGACGAGTTCGTCGAGGTTCTGGCCATGACGCGTGAACGGAACCCCGGAATCGGTGCCCATGGCGAGCTTGACCCCGGCCTTGTGCGCCGCCTTGAAGCCGCCGACGTGGCGCTCGATGGCCGACTGCGCCTTGGCGACGGAATGGGCCGGGATGCCGGCTTCCGTGCCGTGCCGCACTACGTTACGGACCGCCGCCGAGGTCGCCACCAGCGTGGTGCCGTTCTCCAGCATCAGATCGATGCCTTCGGCGTCGATGAAATAGGCGTGCTCGATGGAGTCGACGCCAGCCATCGCGGCGTTCTTGATGCCCTGCGCGCCGTGTGCGTGCGCCGCGGAGATCTTGCCCGCCTTGTGCGCTTCCTCGACTGCTGCCCGCATCTCGTCCACCGTGAGCTGCGGGCTGCCGATCTCCGTCCCCTGCGTGAGGATGCCGCCGGTCGCGATCAGCTTGACGTTGTCGGCGCCTGCCTTGATCTGGGCGCGCGCGGCGCGGCGGGCGGCATCCGGGCCATCGACCTCGATACCGAGAAGCTGCCATCCATGGCCGCCGGTCATGCACAGGGCGCGGCCGCTGAGCACGAGCCGCGGTGTCACGCACAACCCGTCGGCGGCCGCCTGGCGCAGGGCGAAATCGATCTCGCCCGGTGTCCCGCAATCACGCACCGTGGTCACGCCGCCGCCGAGCGACGCAAGCGCGTTCTTGGACGCGGTCATCAGGCCGACGAGCTGCGCCCGCGGAGAGGAGAGCGCGGCCGGCGCGGCAAGTGCGTCCATGGACAGGTGCACATGGCAGTCGATCAGACCGGGCAGAAGCGTGCGGCCGGCCAGGTCGACGACGTCAGCGCCCGACCGCGCGGCAGCCCCGACAGGGTCGCCCTCGCCCACCGCCTGGATTTGGGCGCCTTCCACCGCGACATAGCCGGTGAAGACCTTGCCGTCGCCGTCGACGATGCGGCCGTTGCGATAGACTGTGCTGTGGGAAGACGGCATTGGCATTCCTCGTTTGGTCTTGCGTCTCGGGTCGCCCGCTCACTGGAGCATTTGGGCGGGAAGCCACAGGGACAGGGCCGGGATCGCGATCAGCAGGGCCAGCACGATCAGGTTGCAGACGATGATCGGCACTGCGGCGCGTGTGATCTCGCCCATCGTCGTATCCTGCAGGATGCCCTTGGCGACGTAGAGCAGGATGCCGAACGGTGGCGTGATCTGCGCCAGTTCGACGTTGATGAGCATCGCCACGCAGAACCAGATCGGGTCGTAGCCCAGCGCGGTGACCACCGGAAGGAAGATCGGCACGGTCATCATGATCAGGGGAATGCCGCCGATCGGCCCCCCGAGGAACAGCGTGATCAGATGCATCATCACGATCACCCAGATCGGCGATATCGGCAGCTCGGTGGCCCAGCCGATCAGCTGCTGCGTCGCCCCGGTGTAGGCGAGCAATTGCGTGAAGGCCTTGGACGCGGCCAGGATCGCCAGCACCATCACCGAGATGCGCAGCGTCGACATCAGCGCCTCGATGGTGACCGACCAGGTCAGCCGGCCGTAGCAGGCAGCCAGGCCAAAGGCGCCGGCGGTGCCGAGCGCGGCCGCCTCGGTCGGTGTTGCCACGCCGAGGAAGACCACGCCGATCACCAGGAAGATGATGATGGACAGCGGCAGGATGTATTTCGCCGTCAGCATCAGGCGTTCGCTGATCGCGACCCTCTCCGAGGAGTAGGCCGGTGCGGCGCTCGGGTCGAAGCGACTGGCGAGCACGACATAGACGACGTACGAAAGGGCCAGCAGAATTCCCGGCAGGATGATGGCGATCAACAGCTTGCCGACCGAAACCGACGCGATGACGGCAAGAATGACGCCGAGCGCGCTCGGCGGGATCATGATAGCCAGGCCGCCGCTGCCGAGCAGCGGACCGATGCTCAGCGACTTGCTGTAGCCCCGTTCCTGCATCGCCGGCGTCAGGGTGCGGATCAGCATCGCCGTCGTGCCGATGCTCGCTCCCGACAGCGTCGCCAGCAGCGTCCCTGAGCCAATCGCCAGGAGTGACAGTCGACCGGGAATGGCGCCCATCCACGTGTCGAGCGTGTTGATCATCTTCATGGCGATGCCTGTGCGGAAGAGCACCTCGCCCATCAGGATGAACAGCGTGATCGGCAACAGGACAAAGACCGAAAGGCTGCCATAAACGCTGTCGATCAACAGCTCGAAGCCGGCCTCGCCCATGAAGTAGCCGAGATAGATGATGTTGACGCCGAAGAACGCGAACACCACCGGAACGCCGAGCAGGACCAGAAAGAAGAAGGTCCCGATCAGCAAGAGGAATGCAACATACCACTCCATGCTGCCTCACACGTCCGTCGTGTCGTGGCGCGCGCCGGCGCGGTTGTCGTGCACCTCGCGGCGCATCGACCGCAGGAGCTGGATCAGCCACAGGAGGCTGCCGAACGGGATCACCGCATAGATGTAAAAGAGCGGGACCTCGCGGATCTTGAAGAAGTCGTAGCTTTCGTTGACGTAGTTCTGCCAGGCGACCTTGGCCCCGTACCAGGTCAGGACCGCGGTCGTGAGAAGCGCCAGTCCCCAGGCCGCGGCGCGCGCCATGACGCGCACCGGTGCCGGGAACTTCTGCATGATGGAATCGTCGTTGGTATGGCCGCCTTCGCGCTGCAGCCAGGCCACGCCGAGAAAGGTCAGGAAGACCAGGCTCCACTCGTTCAGCGAGGTCACCCAGCCGAACGAGAAGCCGAAGAAGTAGCGCACGATCACCTCGAAGGAGACGCTGATCACCTGGAACATGATCAGCGCGCACCCAACCAGCGCGAGACAATCGAGCAACCGGTCGAAGTTGCGCCCGAAGCGCGCGCCGATGCCCATGGCCGTGTTCTCCTTCGAGGGTTGCGCCAACCTTTATTGGCGTACGATCAGCGCCTTGATTTCGGCGACGCGGTCGGCACCGAGGATCTCCTCGAGCACCTCGAAGCGGCTTTCCGTGGCCATCTGGCGGAACTGTTCCGCTTCCTCGGGCGGCAGGTTCGTAAACGTCATGCCGGCTTCGGCCAGCCGCTTGCGCTCTTCCTCGGCCATTTTCGCCACGATGTCGGCCATCTCGGCCTCGATTTCGATCTGGGCGTCGATCAGCACGGCCTGTAGTTCGGCAGGCAAGCTGTCGAACTTCTTGCGGTTCATCAGCGTCACCGTCGTGTGGGAGTACCAGAACGGATCCGCGAGCATGTAGTCGGTCACCTCGTGCAGGCCGAGGTCGTAGGCGAAGATGTTGTACGGCGCCGCCGTCACGATGCCGCGTTCGAGACCACCGTAGATCTCCGAAATGTTCATGCCGATCGGATTGGCGTTGAGTTTCCGAAAGAACCCGTCATAGCCCGAATGGGAACGGATCTTCATGCCTTCGAAATCGGCCAGGCTCTCGATCGGCTCCTTCGAGAAGATGAAGAAGCCGGACTGGGTGGCGGCGCGCCCAATCACCTTGAGGTTGATCTTGCTGTGCGCTTCGTCGAGGAGCGCCAGATAGCCGTTCTCACGTTCCTCGGCCACGGTGATGCCGGAAAGACCGAGCGTATCGACTTCGGGTACGAGCGCGGTATGCGCCGTGAACGTCAAGGTGATGTCGGCCAGGCCCTTGCTCACGGCGTTGACCTGGTCGCCGACACCGAACACCTCCGGCCCGCCGAGGATCTCGACCCGCAGCTTGCCCTCGCCCTTGGCGTTCACCTTGTCTATCCACGCCTTGAAGACGGCCATGCTGTCCTCGACTTTCGAGGGCGGCGCATAGGTCAGGGCCTTGAGCACAATCTCCTCGGCCTGGGCACCGGCGACACCGGCGAGCACCACCGAAGCAGCCGTCAGCGATCTGATTGTCTGTCGAAGTCCACGCATGTTTGATTTCCTCCCTGCTTTACGGACTGTGTTTCGGCGCTGCGCGCCGCCTTTCGTCAGGTCATCTGGAAGAGCGTCCCGGCCTCTGCCGTAACCGCGCGCCGGAAGATCTCCCAACCGATGACCACGTCAGTGCTCGCGATGCCGCAGACCCCGACGAAAGTGCGCTCGTAACGGCCGGCCTTCGTCCCCCTGCCGGCTACCAGATTCTGGGTGCGCTCAATCCGTTCAGGGTCGAGCCGCGCCGCGGGGCGAGCCCGCGTGAGCAGGCCGGCCAGGTTCTCCGGATTGTCCGCAACGATCCGGTCCATCGCCGCCGGCACGTCGTCGTGCCACGCGTTTGTCAGGTCGAGCGGCACGAAGAAGCTGCCGGGCGCCAGGCAGTCCGCCGTCACCGGCTGGCCACCGCCCGGCGGGACCGATGACACGACGATGTCGCTCGCGCGTATTGCTTCGGCCGGTTCGTCAACCGGGATGATCCTCGGCGCCCCCTCCCCGGCCAGTTCCTCGGCGAACCGCTCACGCGACGCGGCGGTCTTCGACGAAACATAGACGGTGTGCAGAGACGGAAAGGCCGCCGTCATCACCCGCAGCGACCATCGCCCGAGCCCGCCGCAACCGACCAGCATCAGCGTCTCCGGATCGCGCTCGATGAGTGCGCGCACCGCAACCGCCGCGCACGCGGCCGTGCGCAGGAAGGTGATGTACATGCCTTCCATGATGCAGACGGGGTGGCCGTGATCGGGATCGTTGAGGACGATCAGGCCGGTTGAATCGGCCATGCCGCCGTCAAAGTTACCGGGAAAATACGACACCCACTTCATGCCGAGCGACCGGTTTCCCGCGACCCATGCGGGCATCGCGTGCAGGAAGCTGGCCGGGCGGTCGGGATGCACGCCGATCTTTGTCGGGACCTCGGTCTGGCCTTCGGCATCCAGACGATAGGCCTGCTCGGTCAGGTCGATCACCTCGGAAAGCGAAAGCCCGAGGGCTCGGATGTCCTGCTCGCTGAGAAGTCGCAGCGGTTGTGTCGTCATCGTCACCGTTCAATTCACCTCGAAGAGCCGCCAGTCGGGTACCGGCGAGATGACTTCCGGGCCGGAGGCGCGGACCACGACCTGCTCCTCCGGATTGACGAGGCCGTCCTCGCTCTCGATTTTCGGTTCGGGAGTCAGCACCATGCCCGCCTCCAGCACGGTCTTGTCGGTCCCGGAGATCGACGGCGGCTCGTTCTCCAGCCCTATCCCATGGCCGATTCTCTTCGCGGGGTGGTCGGAGTAATTGCGGAACTCCGGCCGGGCGGCGAGGCGCGCCTGCGAGAAGGCGAAAATCTCGCTGACGGGCGTGCCAGGCACCATCCGTTCGATGATTTCCCAAAGCAGGTCCCACATGCCGTCGTGCTCGGCCAGCTGGCGGGGCGACGGTTTGCCGAACACGGCGCGGCGCGTGATATCCATCCGGTAGCCGGCGTAGCTGCAGCCGCCGTCGATGTAGAGGACGTCGCCATTCTGAAACGTCCGACCTTCGCCGGTGGCACCGAACACCATCGGCGGCTCGGAGGTAATGTCGGCGCCCTCCTCCGCATAGAACGCCAGCACCTGGCGTTGCACTTCGGGCACGGAGATCCCCGGCCGCAGCGCCTCGAACATGCGCTGCCAGGCCCGGCCACCGATCGCGCAGGCCTGGCGCATGCAGTCGATTTCCCACTCCGACTTGATGAGCCGGCAGCCCCACAGAACCGGACCGGAATTGACGAAGCGCACCTTCGGCAACTGCTCGCGCAGCAGCTCATAGTCGTCGTACGGGATGCCGAGCCATGTCTCGCGGCCGAGTTCGATCCCGAGGCGCCCGCTATCCAGGCCGCGCTCGCGCACGATCTCGGCAACACCCCAGTCAACCCGCGGTGCGTCGGTGAAGGGGACTTCCGGGTAGATCCGGCGGTCCTGCACCCAGGAGGGAAACGGCATGTCGTAGAGCCGGCAGAACATCTCCGGGCCGGACCAGGTGATCAGCGCCGGCTCGCCGTCGAGCGGCAGGACCAGGATCGCCGGCCGCGACTTCATCCATGCCGGCACCTTGTGTCCGGTGAAGTAGCCGTAGTGCACCGGGTCGGTGACGATCAGGCCGTCGAGCCCGCGCTCGCGCATCAGGTCGCGCGCCCGTGCGACGCGGTTGGAGTACTCGTCGGGGGGCATTGCTGACATACGGTCTCTCACTGTCTCATACGTACGTCAGCCAATCGGCGTGACGGTTGCTGCGGCCGTAGACCGTGGTGAAATAGGCTTCCTGGATCTGCTTGGTGACGGGGCCGGGCTTGCCGCTGCCGATCGGGCGGCGGTCGAGCTCGACCAGCGGCGTCACCTCGGCGCCGGTGCCGACGAAGAAGGCCTCGTCGCTGGTCAGCACATGGTCGCGGGAGAACAGTTCCTCGCGCACTTCGAGGCCGAGCTCGCGTGCCAGCACGATCACTGTGTTGCGGGTGATGCCGTCGAGCAGATGGGTCAGTGGCGGCGTCACCAGGGCACCGTCGCGCACCAGGAAGATGTGCTCCACCGACCCTTCCGCAACGTGTCCGTTGCTATCGAGCAGAAGCGCCTCGTCATAGCCGTCGCGGCGCGCCTCCGTGCGGGCCATCTGGAACAGCATGTAGTTGCCGCATGCCTTGGCCTTCGACATGTTGGTGTTGATGTGGTGGCGCGCATAGGTCGAAACCCGCGCCCGGCTGCCGTTCTCGAGCGTACCCTTGCCGACATACTCGCCCCAGAACCAGACAGCGATAGCGACGCTTACCGGGCAGTCCTCGTAAGACAGTCCCATGCCGCCCTCGCCGACATAGGCGAGCGGGCGGATGTAGCATTGTTCGAAGCCGTTGGCCCTGATGACCTCCCGCGTTCCTTCGACGAGTTCGTCGAGCGTGTACGGCAGGCTGAATCCGAGGATCTCGGCGGACCGGGCGAGCCGCACCATATGCTCGCGCAGCCGGAAGACGGCCGGGCCGGTGTCTGTCTTGTAGCAGCGTATGCCCTCGAAGACGCCGAAGCCGTAGTGCAACGTGTTGCTGACCAGATGAACCGTGGCGTCGTCCCATGGGACGACCTCGCCGTTGATCCAGATTTTTTCCGCTTTTTCCATGGCCGGACTCCGGTCTGGTAGTGAATGAGAGGGATGTGGAGCCGGCGTCAGCCGGCGAAACCGGATTCGTCGACCATGGTCTGGCCGTCGACGACCACCAGACGGATGCGGTTCCGGTCCTGCAGGACCGTGATGTCGGACAGAGGGTCGCCGTCGATGACGACGAAATCGGCGCGCTTGCCTGCTTCCAGGCTGCCGATGCGGTCGTCCATACGCAGGAGCCGTGCACTGTTGAGCGTGGCGATGGAGATCGCCTCGATCGGCGGAACGCCCATCTCCACCAGGTAGACAAGTTCGTCGAGATTGTTGCCGTGGTCGGTGAAGGGAACCCCGGAATCGGTGCCCATCGCCATTTTCACGCCGGCCTTGTAGGCGCGCTTGAAGCCGTCGATGTGGTGCTCGATCGCGGCTTCCGCCTTGGCCACCACCTCCGGCCGGATGCCGGCGGCCACGCCATGCCGCACCACGTTGCGCACCGCGGACGACGTCGCAACCAGATAGGTACCGCGCTCGAGCATCATTTCGATGCCCTCGTCGTCGATCAGGTAGCCGTGTTCGATGGAGTCGACGCCGGCGCGAACGGCATTCTTGATCGCGGTCGTGCCGTGGGCGTGCGCGCAGGCGGTCTTGCCGGCACGGTGCGCCTCCTCGACGCCCGCAGCCATCTCCTCGACCGTGAACTGCGGCGCGCCGATCTCGGAGCCCGGCGTCAGGATGCCGCCGCTGGCCACCAGCTTTACGTTGTCGGCGCCCGCCTTGAGCTGGCCGCGCGCGGCCCGACGCACGCCGTCCGGCCCATCGGCCTCCAGGCCGAGGCTCCAGCCGTGGCCGCCGGTCATGCAGATCATTACGCCGCTTAGGGCCAGACGCGGCGTCGCGCAGAGCCCCTGTGCCGCGGCCTGGCGCAAGGCGAAATCGATGCCGGCGCGCGAGCCGCAATCCCGAATCGTCGTCACGCCGGCTGCCAGAGTGCGCCGTGCGTTGCGCGCCGAGCGCAACACGGCGACCGCGTCGCTATCGGCAGCCGCCTGGGCTCTCGGGTCGCTCACGCCGTCATTGCGCAGATGGACGTGACAATCGATGAAGCCGGGCACGACAGTCTGTCCAGACAGATCCCGTTTCTCGATCAAACCGTGCTCTTCCGAAACGGGGCCTGCCCCAACGGAAGTGATCGCGCCGTCGTCTACAATAATGTCGCCGTGGAAAATTTTCCCCGTCCCGTCTATTATTTTGGCATTTGTATAAGCGATCGACAAAATCCTGCCCTTTTCCAATTTTTATCTTTAAAGAGCTTTTGATTGGCTCTTCGCGCCATATTGTCGAAAAGGGGGAACGATGCATAATGCCTTTTGTCGCCAAGGCCATACCCGTTCGGCATGACCTGCGTGACGCGGGCGGCCGATGACAGAGTCGGGGGACAACCGTGTCGGGGCACAACCGTCGCGCGCTTGCGACGATGCGGCTGCTCGTCAGGCACGGTTGCGTTTTGCTTGGGCGATACGGACAATTCCTTATGGATCTGAATCTGCGCGAAATCTCCTATTTCCTGAAAGTTACGGAACTCGGCAGCCTGGGAAGCGCGGCCGCGGCGCTCGCCATCAGCCAACCGGCCCTCAGCCGGGCGCTGAAACGGCTCGAGAACCGTCTGGGTGGCGAGCTGTTCGTGCGCCATACGCTTGGCGTGGACCTCACCGCGTTCGGTGAGGCGTTCGTGCCGCATGCGCGGATCCTGCGCGCTGACGCCGACCGCACCATCGCCGACCTGAACCTGCTGAAGGGCGCCGCGCGTGGCGTCGCGCGGGTGGGGATCGTGCCCAGCGCGGCGAGCTTCGTGCTGCCGCCTGTGTTCGAGCGCGCCCTGCGACGGGCGCCGGAGATCGAGATCCATGTCGTCGAAGCGCCAAGCATGCAGCTCGCCGCGGAACTCGAGCACGGCAACATCGATTTCGCTATCGCCAGCGCGCTGCCAACCCAAAACACCGAAACGATCACCGTCAGCGATCTGCTGAGGGAACAGATGTTCGTGGTCGCGCGCTGCAGCCATCCCCTGGCGGGGGGCGATCCGTGCACGGTCGACGACCTCATGCGCTTTCCCTGGATCGTACCCGAGAGGGGCAACGCCATCCTGCTTGAGCTTCGCAAGATGTTCATGCGCGGCGGCGTCGAGCCACCGCGCGCCAGCGTGGCGTCCAATTCCGTCCACACACTGAAACTGACGGTCGCCTCGTCGGATTTCCTTACAATGCTGCCGGCCATGGCATTTCGCCACGAGGAAGAGCAAGGGCTGCTCGCGCCGGTCAGGATCGAGCTTCCGGACATGTTTCGCGACCTCTGCGTCCTGCGCCGCGCCGCACGCCCGCTGTTGCCGGCGGCGAATCTCGTTCTGTCCGAGATCCGAGACCTGGTCACCTCCGGCAAGGGGGCGCTGCAGGAGCCCCTAGTGCGGCCGGACAAGCCCCTTCTGACCCAACCCAAGGAACGCGGGCCGGGCGTCTCCTACGTCAACGGCCTGCCGCACGCCGGCCCGCGCTGATCTGTCCGCGAAAGCCTCGGCTGTCGGCACTTGGCGCCTTCGGCGCGCCCGGGCGGATGGCGGGAGCTTCGGGCGTCGGCATGTCGAGCTGGAAGGCGCCGCGGAGTCACGCACGTTGATGCGATAGCCAGCCGGGACACCTGCGTGCCTACCGCGCTCTCCCGTTAAGTTTCGCGGCGACAACGGGCCGACAGGGCTCGGGCGGCTACCCGGATCAATCCCGACCCTTAGCCATATTCTCCTAAGGTCTCATCCGAATGCGGATGGACTATCCACCTTTCGTTCGGTGCCGTAGCGAAAGGTAGGCTCGTTCCATCGCATTCACCCCTGTTCCTGACGCGTCGTTCCGTCACACTTTGCTGGCGTTGTTTGCCGCCAACCGACATGCCGGTCCTTGAAGCTTCGGGTTGTCACAGTTTGATCCCCTGCCAACAAAAACCGGGCTTGTCATCGCGTCGGCACAGCTGCTGGACCTGCTCTACGGTTCTGGTCGACCGCCGCCGACCGGAAGCGAACAACACAATGGTTCGAATGGGGGGCGTGTCGGCTGCCACCGGAAGGGTTCACGGAGCATAGGATGCGGCATCGAATTTTCACATATTTCGGGCTGCTTTTCGCGCTCTTGCTGATATTCGCGTCTGCCGAAGCGAAGAAACCCATAGAACTGAAGAAATTCGGCGCCGAATTCACGGTTTCGAAAGACGGGTATCGCCCGGACGTGGCCGAGTTGAATGACGGCGGCTTCGTCGTTGTCTGGCGCGCCGGCTCCCCGAATGGCGTAAAGGCCCAACGCTACAATTCCCAAGGCAAGAAAGTCGGTGAGACACTCGACGTTCTCAGGGAGTCCCAGGAATTCCTGAATCCGGTCGTCGCAGGTCTGGCTACGGGCGGCTTCGTCGTCGCCTATGAGTACGACGACGGATCCGGGCTCGGCGTCTATGTCCAGCGCTTTACCGCCGACGGCGAGCGGGCCGGCGAACCCGCCCGGGCAAATACGTACAGGCTGAACGATCAGTACTATCCGACGATCGCGGGCCTAAAGGATGGCAGTTTCGCCGTTGTTTGGAACTCGCGCTATCAAGACCAGGCCTACACCGCAATCATCGGGCGGCTGTTTTCCAAGACCGGCGTCCCCAAGGGGGGCGAATTTCGCGTTGATACGACGTACCCAAATTTTTCGCATGAGTATCCGGCCGTCGGTGCGCTCAATAGCGGCGGTTTTGTCGTCGCGTGGAACGCCAACGGGGCGATTCGCGCTCAGCGCTACACCTCGCGCGGCAGAAAGCGCGGCAAGGGTTTCCTCGTCGATGCCTCCGATGCGACCGCCCTGCTCTCACCCAACCTCGACGGCGGCCATGCCGACGGCGGTGACGGCGTCCAGGGCGCCCAGAGCATTCCCGACGTCGCCGGGATCGCCAAGAACCGCTTTGTCATCACCCGCCAGGCGGCCGGTGAAGATGGTGACGACGACCGCTCAGGCGTGTTTGTCCATCGTTACAAACGGAACGGAAGGCCGACCGGCGACCAAATCGTGGTCAACAAAAAAGCCGCCGGATTCCAGGGCAACCATACCGTCACCGGTCTGAACAACGGCGGCTTCGCCATTGTTTGGGGGGGCGAGAACGGCGTTCGCGGCCAGATCTTCAACGCCAAGGCCAAGAAGACCCGCAAGGCCTTCAAGATCAACAAGTCGGCGGCCCCCTCCGGCGCGCTTCCCGCCATCGCCGCCTACGGGCAGACCGGCTTCGTCGCGGTCTGGTGGTCTGGCGACGGGATCAAGGGCCGGCGTTTCGGTGGACTGCAGGAGCCCGGCAAGGACGGCAAACGCGGGATCAAGAACGGTACGAAGACCGGGGCGCAGAGCGACGGCGCAGGTCCCGACCAGGGCGCCGGCACCGTTTCGGTGATCGAAACCTCCCACCTCAACCGGATCGCCCTGGAAAACGAGCTCCCGGGAACGCCGCGATCCGTCTGGGGCGTCGATGACGACGGCGACGAGAACATCCAGGGCTTTCCCACCGACATCAGCGTCAATGTGGGTGAGACGGTCGACTTCAAGATCAACACCGATTCGACCGACTACCGGATCGACATCTATCGGATCGGCTACTACGGCGGCGATGGCGCCAGGCTCGTCGACACCATGGTCAGGCAACTGGCGCAGCCTCAGGTGCAGCCGGCACCGCTTGTCGAGGCCGCCCGAGGACTTGTCGACGCCGGAAATTGGGCGGTTTCGGCGAGCTGGACGGTTCCGACGGATGCGGTGTCCGGCATCTACTTCGCCAGGCTTGAACGCCAGGACGCGACACCGGGCGTCAGCATGATGCCCTTCATCGTGCGCGATGACGCGGCGTCGACCGATATCGTCTTCCAGACCTCCGACACCACGTGGCATGCCTACAATGCCTGGGGCGGCGCCAGCCTGTATGAAAACCAGCTGCAGGGCGGGGTCGACAGCCGCGGCTATGCCGTTTCCTACAATCGGCCGTACAAGATCAACACGAGCGTCTATGGCGGGCCTTGGGACTACATCTTCACCGGCGAGTACGCGGCGATCCGCTGGCTGGAGCGGAACGGCTATGATGTCTCCTATATCTCCGGCGTCGACGTCGCGCGGTCGGGCAATCTCCTTCTGAACCACAAGGTTTTCCTCTCGGTCGGCCACGACGAATACTGGTCGGCCGAACAGCGCGCCAACGTCGAGGCCGCCCGGGATGCAGGGGTGAATCTCGCATTCTGGTCCGGCAACACGTCTTTCTGGAAGACGCGCTGGGAACCGAGCATCGACGGATCGGGAACCGACTTCCGTACGCTGATCACCTACAAGGAAACGAGAGCCAATACCGACATCGATCCAAGCCCGATCGCGACCGGTACGTGGCGCGATCCGCGGTTCCAGGACCCTGGCCAGGAGCCGGAAAACTCGTTGATGGGAACGATGTTCACCGTCGACAGCTACCGCACCGACATGCTCGACATCCCCTACGAGATGTCGCGGTTCCGGTTCTGGAACAACACGTCCGTCGCGGGGCTGCAGCCGGGGCAGACGGCGACGCTTCTTCCCCCCCTCCTCGGCTACGAGTGGGATTCCGACGTCGATAACGGCTATCGCCCGGCCGGCCTCGTAAACCTGTCCGCGTCGACGGTTTCCGTGAATTCCTATCTTCGCGACTACGGCCTGACCACCGGCGACAATCCAGCGGTCCCGCACAGCCTGACCATGTACCGCGCGCCAAGTGGAGCACTGGTCTTCAGCGCGGCGACCGTCTATTGGGCCTTCGGGCTCGATACCGAGCACGACGCCGACCAGATGCCGGCCGATCCCGACATCCGCCAGGCGATGGTCAACATGTTCGCCGACATGGGCGTCCAGCCGACCACGCTCGCCCCAGGGCTCGTTCCCGCCGTCGAAACGACCGATCTGCAGGCGCCGGCTTCCACGATCTCAACGCCTACGGCGGGTGCCGGTTTTGTCGAAGGCGAACGCGTCACCATCACCGGCACGGCCGCCGATGCGGGCGGCGGCAGGGTCGCTGGTGTCGAGGTCTCTGTCGATGGCGGCGAAACCTGGTTCAAGGCGACCGGCCGCGAAGCCTGGTCCTTTGTCTGGGCGGTGCAGGAGGCCGGAAACTACACGATCCAGTCGCGTGCCGTGGACGACAGTTACCGGGTCGAGACGCCGTCCGCCGGCCGGCAGGTCACCGTCACCCTGCCGGAGACTTCGAGCCTCTGGACGCTCTCGGCCAGGCCCGACCAAGAAGCCGTGATGGACTATTCGCCGCTGGAGTTGGGCGTACGCTTCAGCGCGTCGACCTCGGGGACCATTTCCGCAATCCGCTTCTACAAGGGGCCCTTGAACATAGGCACCCACATCGTTCGACTGTGGACGGGAACGGGCACCCTCCTCGCCTCCGGTACGTCAACGAATGAACCCTATAGCGGCTGGCAGAGCGTAACGCTGGATACGCCCGTCCAAATCAACGCCGGCACCACCTACGTCGCGTCCTATTCCTCGGACGGCCTCTATTCCACCACCAGCAACTACTTCAGCAGCACGTACACGCGCGGGCCGCTTTCGGTGCAGGCGGGCGGCAGCGTCTATGCCTACGGTTCCTCCGGCACGTTCCCGCAATTCAGCTATCAGAACGAAAACTACTGGGTCGATGTGGTCTTCGAGCCCAGCGAGCCAAGCGCCAATCAATCGCCGGTCGCGGTGAACGACAGTGGCTTCACGACGCCGCAGGACACGCCGCTGGCCCTGTCGACCGTGCTCCTGCTGGCCAACGACAGCGATCCGGACGGCGACACGCTCACCGTCACCGGCGTTTCGGCGCCGTCGAACGGCACGGTGTCGCTCAATTCCGGCACGGTCACGTTCACGCCCGCGACCGGCTATACAGGGCCTGCCGGCTTCACCTACGCGATTTCCGACGGGCGCGGCGGCACGGCATCGGCGACTGTGGCGCTGACAGTGACGACGGCAACGCCGCCAGGCGAAGGCATCAGCCTGTTCGCGCCGACCGATACCCCTGCGATCCTGGCCGACGTCGATCCGAGCCCGGTCGAGCTCGGCGTCAAGTTCACCGCCTCCACCGCCGGTACGGTGACCGCGATCCGCTACTACAAGAGCGCCCTGGACAGCGGCACGCATGTCGGCTCGCTGTGGACGTCCACGGGAACCCGATTGGCGCAGGTCACCTTCACCGGCGAGACCAATTCCGGCTGGCAGCAAGCGACGCTGGCGACACCCGTGCCGCTCACGGCGGGCACGACCTACGTCGTCTCGTACCATTCCAACGGGCGCTATCCGGCCACGGCGAACTTCTTCAACAGCGCCCATACGAACGGGCCACTGACCGCCCCGTCGAGCGGTTCGTCGGGCGGCAACGGCGTCTATCTCTACGGCTCGGGCGGGTTCCCGACGCAGACCTACAGCGCGACGAACTATTGGGCCGACATCGTCTTCGTCCCGGCGGCGGGCAGCAACCAGCCGCCGGTCGCGGTGAACGACGGCGGCTTCACGACGTCGCAGAACACGCCGCTGGCTCTGTCGACGGCCACGCTGCTCGCCAACGACAGCGATCCGGATGACGACCCACTCACCGTCACCGGCGTCTCGGCGCCGTCGAACGGAACGGTGTCGCTCAATTCCGGCACGGTCACGTTCACGCCGGCGACCGGCTATTCGGGGCCTGCCGGCTTTACCTACACGATCTCCGATGGCCAGGGCGGTTCGGCGTCGGCCACGGTGTCGCTGACCGTCTCGCCGGCGCCGAACCAGCCGCCGGTTGCGGTGAACGACAGCGGCTTCACCACACCGCAGGACACGCCGCTGGCCCTGTCGACCGGGTTGCTGCTCGCCAACGACAGCGACCCGGACGGCGACCCGCTGACCGTCACCGCCGTTTCGGCGCCGTCGAACGGCTCTGTCTCGCTCAGTTCCGGCACGGTCACGTTCACGCCGGCGACCGGCTATACGGGCCCTGCCGGCTTCACCTACGCGATCTCGGACGGGCGCGGCGGCACGGCATCGGCCACGGTGGCGCTGACGGTAACGACGGTTACACCGCCGGGCGAAGGCATCAGCCTGTTCGCGCCGACCGACACCCCCGCGATCCTCGCCGACGTCGATCCCAGCCCGGTCGAGCTCGGCGTCAAGTTCACCACGTCCACCGCCGGTACGGTGACCGCGATCCGCTATTACAAGAGCGCCCTGGACACCGGCACGCATGTCGGCTCGCTGTGGACAGCTGGCGGAACGCGGCTGGCGCAGGTCATCTTCACCGGCGAGACCTCATCGGGCTGGCAGCAGGCGACGCTGGCGAGCCCGGTGCCGCTCACGGCGGGAACGACCTACGTCGTCTCGTACCATTCCAACGGACGCTATCCGGCCACGGCAAACTTCTTCAACGGAGCACACACGAACGGGCCTCTGACCGCCCCGTCGAGCGGTTCGTCGGGAGGCAACGGGGTCTATCTCTATGGTTCGGGCGGGTTCCCGACGCAGACCTACAACGCCACGAACTATTGGGCCGACATCGTCTTCGTCCCGGCGGTAGGCAGCAACCAGCCGCCGGTCGCGGTGAACGACAGCGGCTTCACGACGGCTCAGAACACGCCGCTGGCTCTGTCGACGGCGACGCTGCTCGCCAACGACAGCGATCCGGACGGCGACCCCCTTACCGTCACCGGCGTCTCGGCGCCGTCGAACGGCACGGTGTCGCTCAACTCCGGCACGGTCACGTTCACGCCGGCGACCGGCTATTCCGGGCCTGCCGGCTTCACCTACACGATCTCCGACGGCCAGGGCGGTTCGGCGTCGGCCACCGTGTCGCTGACCGTCTCGCCGGCCGCCAACCAGCCACCGGTCGCGGTGAACGACAGCGGCTTCACGACGTCGCAGGACACGCCACTGGCGTTGTCGACCGCGCTGCTGCTGGCCAACGACAGCGATCCGGACGGCGACCCGCTGACCGTCACCGGCGTCTCGGCGCCGTCGAACGGCTCTGTCTCGCTCAATTCCGGCACGGTCACGTTCACGCCGGCGACCGGCTATACGGGCCCCGCCGGCTTCACCTACGCGATCTCCGACGGGCGCGGCGGCACGGCATCGGCCACGGTGTCGCTGACCGTCTCGCCGGCCCCGAACCAGCCGCCGGTGGCGGTGAACGACAGCGGCTTCGCAACGCCGCAGGATACGCCGCTGGCGTTGTTGACCGCGTTGCTGCTTGCCAACGACAGCGATCCGGACGGCGACCCGCTCACGGTCACTGGCGTCTCGGCGCCGTCGAACGGCACGGTGTCGCTCAATTCCGGCACGGTCACCTTCACCCCGACGACCGGCTATACAGGGCCTGCCGGCTTCACATACGCGATCTCCGACGGGCGCGGCGGCTCGGCATCGGCAACGGTGGCACTGACAGTGACGACGGTAACGCCGCCGGTTGAGGGCGTCAGCCTGTTCGCGCCGACCGATACCCCCGCCATCCTGTCCGCCAACGATCCGAGTCCGGTCGAACTCGGCGTCAAGTTCACCACGTCAACCGCAGGGGCGGTGACCGCCATCCGCTACTACAAGGGGACACAGGATACCGGCGCGCATATCGGCTCGCTGTGGACATCCACGGGAACGCGACTGGCGCAGATCACCTTTACCGGAGAAAGCAGTTCTGGCTGGCAGCAGGCGACGCTGGCGAGCCCGGTATCGCTGACGGCGGGCGCGACCTACGTCGTCTCGTATCATTCCAACGGGGGCTACGCCGCCACGCTCAACTATTTCACGACGGCGCGTACGAGCGGGCCACTGACCGCCCCGTCGAGCGGGTCGTCAGGCGGCAACGGCGTCTATCTCTACGGTTCGGGAGGGTTCCCGACGCAGACCTACAACGCGACGAACTATTGGGTGGACGTGGTTTTCGAACAGAGTTCGAGCCAGAGCGCGAGCCTGGAGTGACCCGAAACCCGATCTAGATTGGAGAACCGCTTCCGAGCTTCGATGCGCTTTTTGCATGTCATCGCCGTCTTCCTGAGCGTCTTCGTTCTTAGCGGGATCGCGGTTGCGGATACCCCTGGTGCGCGGCATCCCTCGCCGCTCGACGACCCGGCATTCTTCACATTGGCCGTCTGGCTGCAGAACCCCGCCAATGCCTGGAGGTATCGGGCCGCCGGCATCAATACCTATGTCGGCCTTTGGGATGGACCGACCGAAGGGCAACTCGCCGAACTGAAACAGGCCGGTCTGTTCGTTGTCGCCGAGCAGAACGACGTCGCTCTTTCGAGCCCCGACAACGACATCGTCATCGCCTGGATGCACGGTGACGAGCCGGATAATGCGCAACCTTTGCCCTTCAAACTGGGCTATGGGCAGCCGATCCCCCCGGACGCGGTCGTTGCCGACTACCACGAAATGAAGCAGCGCGACCCGACCCGACCCGTGTTCCTGAATCTCGGCCAGGGGGTGGCCTGGGATGGCTGGCACGGGCGCGGTGCGCGAAGCGGCCATCCGGAGGACTACCCGCGCTATGTAAAGGGGGGCGATATCGTCTCTTTCGACATCTATCCTGCGGTCAGTCCTCATCCGGAGGTCGCCGGAAAGCTGGAATTCGTTGCGCGCGGCGTCGCGCGATTGCGAGGCTGGGCCGGTCCCGAGCAGATCATATGGAACTGCATCGAAGCCAGCCGTATCGGCAATCTCGAGAGGAAGCCCTCACCGGACCAGATCCGCGCCGAGGTCTGGATGGCGCTGGTCCACGGCTCGAAGGGGCTGATCTACTTCGTCCACCAGTTCCAGCCGAACTTCGTCGAGGCGTCGCTGCTCCAGGATCGAGAACTGTTCGATGCCATCGCAGGGATCAACAAGCAGATACTGGACCTTGCTCCTGTCCTGAACTCTCCCTCGATAGACGATGCCGTCGAGATCGAAACGGATGCGGGCTCTTCGGCGGTAGCCGCTATGGTCAAGCGGCACGACGGCGCCCTCTATCTCTTCGCGGTCGCCATGAGCGATCGCGGGGCCAAGGCGACGTTTTCGCTTCGGCAGGCCGAGCAGTCCAATGTGGACGTGATTGGCGAGGGGCGGTCGATCACCTTGTCGAGTGAAGCGACTTTCAAGGACATATTCGAACCGTACGCGGTCCATCTCTACAGGATCGACTGATGGTCCGTCGTCGCCTGCGCGGTTTGCGGCCGGTTTGCAATGTATCCGGGACGCGACCAACACCACGAGCGGCCGTCATTACTTCGTCGATGGGGCGCTTAGTCGCCGCATAACCCGCTGTTTTTGGCAATAGTGCTGTGAACGTGCGCCTGATTGTCGCACCCTGGGGGCTGTGGTAGCGTTTTCAATTCGCGATCGGACCAGCCTTATCGGTCTTTACCGTCCATGTCCGGCCGGCCCGGGGTCACGGCAGGTCCCCGCCGCAACCAGACATCGAAAGAGAATGCGTGAAACGGACGGTTCAAGTCCGAAGCGGTAGCGGAATCGCGGGGAAACGAGGCAGTCGCCACGTAAATCGGGCGATCCCTCACATAAGTCAGACGGGGAGGAAATATGCTGAAAAGACTGATCCTAGGCAGTTTCGCTGTCGCAGCGCTGGCATTGCCGGCTCAGGCGCAGGTCAAGGTGAAACTCGAGCCCTTCGTCACCGGCGTGAACACGCCGCTGGCAATGGTACAGGTGCCCGGCGAGAACCGCATGTTCGTCATCGAGCAGTTCGGCCGCGTCCGGGTTATCGAAAACGGCGAGCTGTTGCCCGAGCCGCTGATCGATATCCGCAACAAGCTGCCCAAGCTTTACTCGGATTTCGACGAGCGTGGCCTGCTCGGCATCGCCTTGCATCCCGACTTCGCCAACAACGGCAAGTTCTATCTGGCCCACAGCACGCCGGTCGATTTCCAGCTCGATCTGGCCAAGGAGTTTTGGTGGGACCACACCAACGTGGTCGAGGAATACCAGATCTCCTCAGACGACCCGAACGTCGCCGACGGTTCGACCGTGCGTAAGATCTCGTCGATCGATTGGCCGCAGTTCAACCACAACGGCCACTGGATCGGCTTCGGTACGGACGGCATGCTTTATGTCTCGACGGGCGACGGCGGCTACGCCAACGACTGGGGCATCGGCCACAACGTGACCGAGGGCAACGGCCAGGACAACAGCCAGCTGCATGGCAAGATCCTGCGCGTCGATGTCGACAACCCGTCCGAGGGCAGGCCCTACGGCATTCCCGACGGCAACCTGGCGGCCGGCAATCCGGACATCGCGCCGGAGATCTGGGCGACCGGCTTCCGCAATCCCTGGCGGTGCTCGTTCGACATGGCCGACGGCCGGCTGTTCTGCGGCGACGTGCAGCAGAACTCCTTCGAAGAGGTCAATATCGTCGAGGCCGGCAAGAACTACGGCTGGCGCAAGATGGAGGCCAACCACTGCTTCGACTACGTCAACCCGAACGATCATCCGGCAGAATGCGGTGATACCTCCGGGTTCACGCCACCGATCCTCGAGTACAACAACTGCACCGCCAAGCCGGACGGCTGCAAGGGTATCTCGGTGACCGGCGGCTTCGTCTACCGCGGCGCGCATGATCCGTGGAAGGGCAAGTACATCTTCGGTGACTGGTCGAAGAACTTCGGTGCGATGGACGGCCAGATCTTCGTCGCTTCGGAAGGGTCCGACGGCAAGTGGACGATGGAAGTGGCCGAGGTTGTGGGCATGGACACCGTGCCTTATGTCCTGGCTTTCGCGCAGGATGCTGACGGCGAGGTCTACGCCCTGACGTCGATCACGACCGGTCCGGTCGGCAGCCTCGACACGATCTACAAGATCGTGCCGGCGAACTGATCGGAGCTAGCACTGAAACGCCATTCGATCGGGTGGCGGACCGTCCCGGCGTCCTTTGGCGCCGGGACATCTATCTTACCCAAGATCACTAGCGGGACCCGGCAGACTGTCCGGCCATCCCGGCAGACGGTACGGGAGACACAGGAATGCGTAACCGCGTCATCGCGGCAGCCACAGGAGTCGCCCTCGTCGCCATGCTCGTCGCGGCACAGAGCCGGGCCGACGAAGACGAGATCGTGGTGGAGGACGTCGAGTTCACCGACGCGTACATGAGCGATTCCGCCAACATCAAACAGGGTCACGAGATCTGGGTGGAGCAGTGCCAGCACTGCCACGGATCCAAGGCCTATCCCGGCAAGGCGCCGAAGCTGAAGCCCAGGAAATACAAGCCGGACTTCGTGTTCTACAGGGTGACGAAAGGCTTCAAGGGCATGCCGCCCTGGAAGGATGTCTATTCCCTCGAGGAGCGGATGGCCGTCGTCTCCTACGTGATGAGCAAGGAATTCTCGCCGTAAGCTCTAGGTCGCGCCAGCGAGGTCATCAAGCTCGCCCCGGTGCTCCCGCATATAGATGCGGAACCAGGGGGCGTAGGCATCGGGACGGGCGGCAATGTCCGTCTCGATTTCATAGAGGCTCATCCAGGCGATCTCCTCCACTTCCTCCGGATCGGGGACCACGGGCGGCCCGTCCGCGGGCAAGCGCCCGTGAAACCGGTGCACGATCTCGTTTTCGTAGAGGTCGCCCACCGGTGCCTGGTATTCGACGATCCCGAATGGCTGCAGGACGACGCTGAAGCCGAGTTCCTCGCGCAGGCGCCTGTCGGCGCAATCATCCGCGCTCTCGTCCCAGCGCGGATGCGAACAGCAGGTGTTCGCCCAAAGATGCGGCGAGTGATATTTCCCGGCCGCGCGTTTCTGTAGCAACAGCTTGCCGTCGCGAAAGACGAAGATGGAGACGGCCATGTGCCGGATGTTGTGCAGATGGGCGTCGAGCTTGCCGATCTGGCGCCGCATACCGTCTGCGTCGATCGCGACGATCACGTCATCGGCATCCGCGGGCCTCGGCCGGGTTCGTTCATTGGGATCGAGACGAGGCGGCGCGGTCATGGCGTGGCCCTCGCCTGCAGGCTGCGAATGACATACCACACCGGCAAAGGCAGCAGGGCCGCGAGCACGAGGGTCAAAAGCGGCCGGTCGGCGCCGTAGTAGCCTGCCGTCGCGAAGGCGAAGGCAAGCGGGATTACACCGCTCAGCATCGCCAGGACGAACCGGTGAAACGGCATGCGGGCCAGGCCGGCCATGCACGATATCACCTCCGGCAGGATGGGCAGCCAACGCGAGGCGGCGACAAGCCAGCCGCCGGAATTCGCGAACAGGCGCTCGCCTTCCTCGACCCCATCCTCGCCGATCAGCCAGCGCGCCACCGGACGTCCGAACCGCCGGCTTGCGCCGTACCCGACGAGCCCGGCCATGACGAGGCCGACGGTTGCCACGGCGCCCCCCAGCAACGGGCCGTACAGGATGCCGCCCGCGGCGATAACCGCTGTGTTCGGCACCGGTATCAGCAGATCGACGACCAGAAGCGCGATGATGATCAGCCAGGCATAAGCAAGGCTGTCGCCGGCGGTTTCCACCAATGCCGCCGTCGACCACAGGCGGTCCGTGTGCTCTCCCCATATGGCGAAGGGGGCAGCGACGACGACCGCGAGCCCGATGAACAGGGCCAGCAGACGGATCATTCCGTCGATGCCGGCGAAACGGGTGGCGAGTGTCCTCATTCGATGATCAGCTTGTCCATGCCCCGCTGGGCTCCGGGCTCTTCGATCCTGGCTTCGCGTCCCCCGCGCAGGACGGAATTGCCCTCGTAGAGGGTGCGCTGGTCGATCGCGGGCGGATTGAGCCAGTCGTCTTCCTTTATCTGTCCGCTCTGGCCATAGGCGCTGAGCGCGTTCTGATAGCAGGCGAGCCGGACGTGTTCCTCCGGGACGCCGCTATCGAGGGCGAGCCTGGCTGTCTTCGGCACGCCGAGCGGATCGGAGATGCCCCAGTCGCAGGCTGAATCGACGATGATCCGCTCCGCTCCGTACTGGCGCAGGATCTCGACCATGCGGGCATTGCCCATCTTGGTCGAGGGATAGATCGAGAACGCCGCCCAGAAGCCACGATCCAGGACTTCGCGAACGGTCTCCTCGTTGTTGTGATCGACGACGACCATCGCGGGGTCGAGGCCGTGCTCGAGGCACACGTCCATGGAGCGGCTGGTACCGCGCTTCTTGTCGCGATGGGGCGTGTGGATCATCACCGGCAGCGCGAGTTCCTTGGCAAGATCGAGCTGCAGGCGGAAGTACTTGTCCTCCAGTTCCGTTTGCTCGTCGTAGCCGATCTCGCCAATGGCGACGACGGCTTCCTTCAGCGCGAAGCGCGGCAGGATCTCCATCACGCCTTCGGCCAGTTCCTGGTTGTTGGCCTCCTTCGAATTTAGGCCGATGGTGCAGTAGTGGCGAATGCCGAACTGGCCCGCGCGGAAGCGTTCGAAGCCGACGATGTGCGAAAGATAGTCGATATAGCTGCCGACATAGGTGCGTGGCTGACCGAGCCAGAAGGCCGGCTCGATCAAGGCGACGACTCCGGCGGCCGCCATGGCCTCGTAGTCGTCCGTCGTACGCGAGATCATGTGGGCGTGCGGATCGATGAACATCATGGTACGCGCTTCCTCCACTCCCTTTCGGCCGGCGTTTTCCGCGAGCCCTATTGTTCAAGTCGGACGTCCCGGTCAGGCCGGGACGACGTCTTTCCAGCGCAGCGTTCCGGCTTCGAGCGCGGCGGATTCGGCGGTCAGCCCGACAAGGATCGCTTTCGCTTCGGGCGCCCCGCTCGCGGTAAGGGCCAAGGCGGCGGCGGATCGTTCTTGCGGATCCGAACTGCCCGCGACGCGCTTCAGATCGGCGATCATGTCGCCTTCGGCGAACGGACCCACGCAGCGCCAGATCTCCGGCGTGATCTGCCGGCCGGCGGCCCAGCGCTCGTGGGCGTAGTCGCACATGATGCGGGCGAGCACCGGGTTGGCGCGATCATCGAGACCCTGGATGGGATCGAGCGTCGAGCCGATGAACAGCGCCTTCAGCACCATCTGGTTCCAACGGTTCTCGTCGAACTGTTCACGCGGATAGGGATTGCGGTGGGCGACGGCCTCGAACACGGCACGGACGTTGCCGCGCAGGCCCTCGCCGGCCTGGTCCACGAGTTTCTCCGGTGCCGGATAGAGCGGCAGGCCGGCGTACAGCGCGATCGCTTCGGCCACGTCGGCGGAGCGGCAAAGCTCCTTGTAGGCATCGAGAAACGCGGCTTCGTTCCCCGAGAACGCGAGCAACGCCAATACCCGGGCCGCCGTCTCTATCGTCCATAGGCTTGGATCCCACCCGGGCCGTGCCGCGTCAGCCGCGGCCAGGTCTCCGGCGGAGAGGTTCAGGTCGTCCTTGCCGAGGCGTCGCGGGATCATGCCAAGCGTGATGACGAGATCGCGGTCGCCGCTGGCATCGCGAAGCTTGCCAAGCTGCCCATCGAGCCATTCAAGGCTCTGCTCGGATACACGGCGGCTCAGCCACTCGTGCAGTAGATCCGTCGGTGTGCCCATACCGGTGCCGTTTATCGTTTTGTGCCGGCGATCCACCTGCCATGGCCGCCGCCTTGATCCGAAGTATAGGGGTGGGTTTCGGACGGTGAAAGACTGTGTCCTTGCCGCGCGCCGACAAGCACCATTAACCTGCGCCTATGAAATCGACCCTCGTCGTACTCGTCGTCGGACTGACGCCGTCCCTCATCGGCAAACACACGCCGAACCTCAAACGCCTCGCCGCTTCCGGTGGCATGCGCCCCCTGACAACCGTGCTGCCGGCGGTGACATGCACGGCGCAGTCGACGCTTCTGACCGGGCTGATGCCGTCCGGACACGGCGCCGTCGCCAACGGCTGGTATTTCCGCGATCTCTCCGAGGTATGGCTTTGGCGGCAATCGAACCGGCTGATCGGCGGCGAGAAGATCTGGGAGGCGGGGCGAAAGCGCGACGCCGCGTTTACCTGCGCCAAGATGTTCTGGTGGTACAACATGTACTCGTCGGCCGACTGGAGCGCGACGCCCAGGCCGATCTACTGCGCCGACGGTCGTAAGATCCCGGACCACTATGCCCATCCGTCGCAGCTGCGGGACGAGCTCGACGCGAAGCTGGGTCGGTTCCCCTTGTTCAAGTTCTGGGGGCCGGCGACGGACATCACTTCGTCGAAGTGGATCGCCGGTTCGACCGAGCATGTGATGGCGACCCGCGATCCGACACTGACGCTGTCCTACCTGCCCCATCTCGACTACGACATTCAGCGCTACGGGCCCGATCTCTCCCATCCGGCGGTACAGACGTCGCTGGAAGAGGTCGACGCCGTGGTCGGCGGGCTGATCGCGGCGGCCGAACGCGACGGACGGTCAGTGATCGTCGTGTCGGAGTACGGCATCACGCCGGTGAGCGATGCCATTCACATCAACCGCGCGTTCCGGCAGGCGGGTCTGCTCGCGGTGCGGGACGAACTCGGGCACGAACTGCTCGATGCCGGCGCGTCGCGGGCCTTCGCGGTGTCCGACCATCAGGTCGCCCATGTCTATGTCCGCGATCCGGCCGACACTTCTTCGGTGAAGTCCCTGCTCGAAAGCCTGGACGGCGTCGAGGTTGTGCTGGACGCGGATGGCAAACGGGAGAACGGGCTCGATCACGAGCGGTCCGGCGAACTGGTTGCCGTCTCGCGCGCGGACCGCTGGTTCAGCTACTACTACTGGCTCGACGACGACCACGCGCCGGACTTCGCGCGGCTGGTCGAGATCCATCGCAAGCCCGGCTACGATCCGGTCGAACTGTTCGTCGATCCCGCGATCCGCCATCCGAAGCTCGCGGTGGGCTGGCGGCTCGCCAAGCGGGCGATCGGGATGCGCAGCCTGCTTGACGTGATCTCGCTGAAGGACGTCAAGCTGGTGAAGGGCTCGCACGGGCGGCTGACGGAAGATCCGAACGACGGGCCGCTGGTCATGTCCAGCCGCGGCGATCTGCTGCCGGAAGGCGCCGTCGCCGCCACCGATTTCAAGGAACTGGTTCTGGAGCACGTCTTCGGCTGATGCCGGTCAGGTCCCCGGAATATAGCGCTGCGCGGCCCGCGTTACCGCGAACAGGACGACGGCAACGACCGCCCAGCCCGTCGCCCCCTCCCCGGCCAGATAGATCGCATCGAGCAAGGCGACGCCGGCGATCAGGGTGACGACCGCGGTCGGCACGTCGCCCTTCCCCCGCCGCAACAACAGTCGCAGTGCCCAGCCGATCAGCACGGAAAACAGGAAGAAGAAAACGGTGGCGACCGGCATCGCCGTCGACAGCCAGAGCCCGTAGACCCACGGCACGGCGAGAAATGCGAGAGGCCACAGGTTCTCGACGCGGCCGAGCGACTCCTGCTTTGCCGCGTAGGTCAGGCCCACGATGTAGCAGAGCATGACGATCGCCGCGGCGACCAGCGGCCACGGCAGAGCCGTGGTGAATGCCAGGCCGACCGCGACATAGACGAGCGCCCGGCACAGCCCCATGAAGGCGGGGCTGAGCGGATTGCCCTTGTGGAACCAGTCGTAGAAGACGATGGCGGCGGACAGCGCGAGCCCGCCGAGTGCCGGCCAGAGCGCCGTCATCCCCGAAAGGCCGATGAGGGCCAGAATGACGACGCAGCCGGCGAGCATGGCGAAGCCAGCCCCGAATACGGTCCCGTGCGAAACGGCGCCGGACGGAATGGGCCGCTCCGGCCGCTCCCTTGCATCGATATCGGCGTCGAAGGCGTCGTTGAGATACATGCCGCCGACATAGGCAAGCGACGTCGCCAGCAGCAGCGCCAGAGTACTCCAAGCGGTCGCCTCTCCCCCGGCCAGGACGATTGCCGCAAGCGTGTTGGTCCAGACCGTCGGCACGTTGGAGACGCGGCCCAGGCTCAGCGCGATCTGCCAGTTCATCTGAGCAACTCGTCGGCCACCCAATCGAGTTCCCGGGCGATCGCCTCGCTCACCGCAACGGCGCGATACTCGTCGGGCAGAACGTCCCAGGTATAGGTCTCGACCTCGAGATGCGGCGCAATCGGATCCTCGCGGTGCAGCGCGAGGATTTCCCCGAGAAACGCCTGCGTCGTCGAAAACGCGGCGAGATCGTGCAGGAAGACCGGCACGTGGAAATGCACACGCCACTCGTGCCCGGCGGCCCTGTCGCTCTTCGCCAGGGCCTCGGGCAGATCGAGATAGCGGACGAGCCCTCCCGGGGTCCGCTCGACGACCTGATGCAGGTAGGTCGTTTCGTCGAAGGGCATCAGCGCGGCCGCCATGCCATCGTCCATGCGATGGATGCGAAGCGCGGAAGAAAGCTGCAGCTTCGGGATCGAAATCCCGGCGTCCTTCAGCGCCATGACGCTGCGGCGAGGATCCTCGAACTCGATGGCGGCGTGACAGACGTCGTAGCAGACGCCGATATGACGGCGCAGCGCGGCCTCGCAATCGGCATCCGACAGGCCGGTCGCATTGGCCAGGTGCTTTCGCGCGGCGCCAGCGAACAGGCCGTCCTCGAAGAATTCGACGGTCTCCTCGATTGTCTCAAGCAGGCAGCATGGCTCGGGTTCCAGCGCCAGGGCGATGTGGCGGCCGGTTCGTCGTTCAATGTCGACGAGATGGGCGACGTGGGAAACGAAATTCTCGACGATCCGGTCGAGCCTTCCCTCCTCCTCCATCCACCCCTTGAAGCTGCCAGGCACCGTGCTGATCGAGCCCATGGGGACGTCGGCCGGCAGGATCTCGGCCAGTATGTCCGCGAGCCGGTTGGTATAGGTCAGCCGTTCGGCGGTCGACCAATCCGGCGCGTACACGTTCTCCTTGACCCGGGCGCCGTGGAACGAGCCGTAGGGAAAGCCATTGACGGTAAAGCAGTAGGTGTCCGTTTCGGCCAGGAAGGCATGTAGTTCGTCCAGCGCCTGCGGATGGATCAGCGCGTCTGCGGCTTCCGCGGAAATCCGGAGGCCGAGGCCGAACGGGCGATCGGGCGAGACCATGCGTTTTACCGCGAGCACGTGCAGGTGCAGCGAGTAGAGAAGCGCCGGCCAACTCTCGCCGGGATGGATGTTCGTGCAGTAGGTCAGAAGCCCGAGATCCGGGCGCCCCTCGATCCGCATCAGCCGGCGGCCCGATCGCGCAACCAGTCGATCGCGCCGGCGATCAGCGCATGATCCATCTCGTGCACTTCGACGCCGACGCCGACATCCTCGAGCAGCGTGATCGTCAACTCGCCGCCCAGATGCTCCTGGAATTCGCGCAGGCCGTCGATCACGACGTGGCCGTCCTCGGCATTGCGTTTGTCGAGCGCGGGATGCCAGAGACGGAAGCCGAGCTGTTCCAGCAGACAGGCGACTCGCACCTCGGTTCCGGGCGTCAGCATGCCGGCAAGTACCGAGTATCGGGTGTCGAGCGCGATGCCGATCGCTACCGCTTCGCCGTGGCGCAGATGATAGCGGGTCATCGTCTCGAGCCGATGCGCCGCCCAGTGGCCGAAATCCAGCGGCCGTGCGCTGCCTGTCTCGAACGGATCTCCGCCCTTTGCGATCTGGATCATGTGCAGTTCCGCGCAGCGCCGGATCATATGGGACATGGCGGCGCGCTCGAAGACGACGAGATCGTCGCAATGGCGTTCGAGCCATTCGAAGAACGCCCCGTCGCGGATCAGCGCCACCTTCACCGCCTCGGCCATGCCGGCGATCTTCTCGCGATCCGGCAACCCTTCGACGAAATCGAGATCGTTGAGCACGGCGAACGGTGGCGCGAAGGTGCCGACGAAATTCTTCACGCCATTCAGGTTCACGCCGTTCTTCACGCCGACACCGGAGTCGTTCTGCGACAACACCGTGGTGGGTACGCGGATATGGCGTACGCCGCGATGGGTGGTGGTGGAGACGAGCCCGACCGCGTCGAGCACGGCGCCGCCGCCGATTGCCAGAACGTAGGAATGGCGGTCGATATGGTGGTCGAACAAGGTCTGTTGGATCTGCTCGACGAAATGCAGGTCTACCTTGATGCGCTCACCACCGGGTACCGGAAACGGCTTGGCCACGAGATCGATGCGGTCGCCATGGTGGGCGGCATAGGCGACGATATCGTCCGAGATCGCTGGACATGCGGCGAAAAGGCCGTCATCGAGGAAGACGATGCAACGGTGGCGCTTGCCGGGTTCTTGGCGAGACAGCGTATCCGCCAACACGGGATTGGCCGGATCGAACAGCCCGCTCGTGAATACCACCGGATAGCGGAACGTGACCGAGAAGTTCTGCTCGTAGGTATGCGTGTCCGGCGTAACGATCAGGCCCGATCCATCCCGTCCCATACGCCGTCTCTCCCTACTTGCCGCCCTTGTTCTTTGTGGCCTTCGCGCCCGGTTATGAATACGTTATGCCAGATCAAATAACGGCTCAATGGTCGTCGTCGGCGTAACTGATTGGCCGAAAGGGGAGGAATTCCATGCGGATCGTCTACGGCATCATCTGTACGCTCATGCTCTTGTTCGTGGGCGTTCAGTACAACGACCCGGACGGCTCCCTGTGGATGCTGATCTACGGTGTACCGGCGATCCTGGCGGGGCTGGCCGCCTGGCGCCCGGCGATCGTGCATCAGGGGATCGGCCGGGCGGCCCTGCTCGTCTGCGTCGCCCTGGCCGTCGCCGGCACGCTCTACTACTGGCCGGCCATGCCGGGCTTCTGGAACATGAAGGTCTGGTGGGTCGAGGAGACGGCTCGCGAGGGCCTGGGCGTGATGATCATGACCACCGGGCTAATCATTCTGGCGCTACCCATGTTGCTGCGACGCGGGTGATCGGGGATCGACCGCCCGCGCCTATAAGCCCATGGTCTAGCTCTCCGCGGCAACCGCCGCCGCGGCGGCGGCCGTCGGGGCAGCCGGCTTTGCGTCTTCCGCCTGCTGCCTGTCGTCTTCGTGCTCTTCCAAGTCTTCGGCCTGCGGGACGTCGACGATGACGCGCTTCGGCGCGAACTTGATCCCGAATTCCTTGAACTTCTGCTGCACCTGCTCGTACACGGCCTTGCGCACGCCCCACTGCTTGTTGGGCTTGGTCATGAACTTGCCGGAAACGATGAAGGCGGAGTCGTCCATCTTGATGACACCCTGCGACTTGAAGGGCTGGATGAAGTTCGGGCCGAGTTCCGGATCCTCGAGCATCTCCTGGCCGATCTTCTTGAAGATCTTGCGGACCAGGTCGATGTCGGTGTCGTAGGGCACGCGGAAACGCAGCTTCATGATCACCCAGTCGCGGCTGTAGTTGGTGACCTTGCCGAGATCGCCGTAGGGCACCGTGTAGACCGCCCCGAGATAGCCACGCAGCACAAGCGAGCGGGCATTGAACTTCTCGACCGTTCCGGCCACGTCGCCGCATTCGATGTACTCGCCGATGCGGAAGGCGTCGTCCATCAGGAAGAACAGGCCGGAGATCAGATCCTTGACCAGGGTCTGGGCGCCGAAACCCACGGCAAGCCCGATGACGCCCGCCCCCGCGATCAACGGCGCGATGTTCACGCCCATCGACGCCAGGATCACCATGACGGCCATGACCGCGATCGAGATCTGAACGAACTTGCGGACGATCGGCAGGATCGTCTGCAGTCGCGTCCCGCTCGACATCATCGGCCCTTCGCCGTGCTCTTCGGGCTCCGGCGACTTGACCCGTTCCTCGGCCAGCTTGCGGTCGATCCAGCTCGCCACGAACGACCAGCCGATGTAGCCGAGCAGAGCGATGATGCCGACGTTCAGGAGGACGCGCAGCACGAACTGGGCGATCGGATATTCCTGCGTCTTCGAGAAGACGTTTACGCCGATCACCATGGCGAAGGCGGCAAGCGACAGGATCAGGACGGTGATCGAAATCACCCGTTTGAGCACGCGCCGGTCGTGCATGACGGCGGGCGAGGACTCGACGGCAGCCTCTATCGCCTCGTCGGCGTCTCCCGGCGCCTCGGCCGGCTGCGCGTCGATCGACGTCTTCACCCGCTCTCCGTCATCCGGATCGGTGACGTAGACAACCGGCTTCGCCTTCACGGATACCGGCGTGTCAGGTGCCAAAATGCCTGTCGCCACGGCGGTGACGTACGGATTGAGCACGAACAGGATGAAGAAACCGATTGCGGCGTCGACCGGATCGAAGCCGATCCCCAGAAGCAGGTCATAGATCCCGATCAGGAATGCCACGATCACGTAGCTGAGGGCCAAGGTGAACCAGCTCCATCCGGCGGCATCCTCGGCCCAGCGCGGTACCGATCCGTCCTTGATCGCGGTTTCGACGGCGCGCAAGAGGTGATTGCGATACCGGGTTATGAACACGCACACCGAGGCGGTGAAGATGATCGCACTGAGGAGTGCCCAAAGCCGCCAGACGTCGTGATCCACCTCCCACATCAGGCCGAGTGTCGCGAGCAACAGAAGGGTCGTGCCCAGCGTCAGCTGCCGGCGCGTGCCGCGAACAAAATGGGCGGCGGCCTCGTCGTCGACCGGCATGATGCGCCAGCCTGGATGCTTGGGCAGGAAGATGAACCGGACGATCGCGACCGAAATGCGGGTGATGAGGATTGCCAGCAGGACCACGACGACGAAGTCGCGGCGGACCAGATCCCCGTCCCAGACCGTGAAGAATATGCCGACGTAGCCGACCGCGAACGCGACGATCGCGCCGAGACCATGGAGGAGCTGTCCACCCGCGTGAGTCAGCTTTTGCCGTTCAGTGTCGGCAGGTGCTGCCTCGTAGCGCTCCACCATCTTGCGGGTAACGAACCGATAGGCGTACTCGACGGCGGCGCCGACCGCGACAAAGAATACGAGGAACCGGATAACGAACCACACGCCGCCGGCGCCTACCGTAATCCCCAGCTTCTGCTCCATATGGCCGACATATTGGTCGACCAGGTCGTCGAACCGGGAAAGCACGGCCGCCAGGTTGTCGCGAAGACGGGTGATATTTGACTTGAGGGCGGCGACCGAAAGTACGGCCGTTGTCTGCCCCTCGTCCGCGCCGGCCGGGGCTGAAACCTTGAGATAGTAGAGAAGCAGATCCCTCACCTGTGCATCCGTCAGGCGACCGACCAGGGCTTGCCGTTCGTTGACCGAGAGCGGCGCGAGCTCGTCGGCCACTGTCTGACTGGCGTTCGCGTCAGTGTTGGCGGCGTCCTGGGCGGACACGAGAGCCGGTGTGGCGAGCAGGAAAGCGAAAAAAATCGCCGCGGGCACCAATCTGCCAAGGAACAACCGGCTTACCTTGCCAAGCGTGACCATCGGATCAGACCTCCCGCGCCTCGTAAAAATGCGAATAAATCAAATACCAGGGCGCCTATCTTAGGAATCGTGGCGCTTGTTTGTACAACTACAACAGCGACTCGCGCGACGTAAGATGCAATTGGCCAATCCCTAGGCATTGACGCCTTATGGCAATTGCGAGTGCCTGCTCAAACGGGCGCGTCTATGGGACCGACACCCCTACCCTCCAGCCGTATTCGACGGCGGCGTCCGTGACCCAGTCCCATAGTGAATTCGCCAGGCTCGTCGTGGCGAACACGTCGAATGTATCGTCAGCGAGGCGGATGATGGTGGCGCCCATATGGTGGATGCCGGCATTCGTTGCCGACATCGGCGCGAACCGGGAAATATCGAACGAGACGCCTTTCTGGATCAGCGTTGCGGCCGGATCGCCGGAAATGCGCAAGCCGGCGCGCCCGTGGGTCTGGTCCACGACCGTACCGTCGTCGAGGGGAATCCCCGCCTCCAGGCGGTCAGCGAGACCAGCGGCCTGAGCGATCGCGGTCATACGACCGGGCGCGGTCGAGAGGCAGACAAGGCCGGGACCGGCGACCACGCCGCCAGGTGCGGGAATTGCAAAAATGCCCAATGTGGCGGCAATGTCCGTTGCTTCGTCCCAGATCGCGATATCCGCGATGGTGCCCGGTCTGCGCTCGGACAGCGTGATTGCGGCGGTGCCGTCAACCGGACTTCCCGTGCCGGGAACGGCGAGCGAAGCAAGCGGGAAGCGCTCAGACATGCATCCTGCTCCCGTCCGGGTCGTAAAACCGCGGATCGCGGACCTCTACCGGCAGATGGCGGCCGCGAACGGGGTCGGCCGCGTAAAGGGTCGCACCCAACATTTCCCGGCCGTTCTCGACCAGTGCCAGCGCGATATACTGCTCCAGCGCGGGGCTGTAGGCATTGGCGGTCACGTGGCCGAGGCTGCGTTCCGGCTCGTTCGGCCGGGAGCCACGGACAATCTGCGCGCCGTTCGGAATGCTCTGCCGGTTGGGCGACACGAGGCCGACGAGAACCCGACGCCCATCGCCGAGGAGACCGGGCCGGTTCGCCATCGCCTTGCCGATGAAGTCCTTCTTCTTCGACAGCATACCCGACAGGCCCAGGTCGGCGGCGGTCGTGCGGCCATCTATCTCGGAACCGGCGACGTGGCCTTTCTCGATGCGCAACGTGCCCAGCGCTTCCAGGCCATAGGGCGTGATCCCGAAATCCTTGCCGGCCTGAAGCAGGGCTTCCCACAGCGCCGTTCCGAAACGGGCCGGGACATAGACCTCGTAGGCGAGCTCGCCGGAGAAGGACAGCCGCGCGACCATACCCGGCCAGCCGAGTATCGTGGCCTTGCGGACGCCGAGATGAGGCAGACCCTCGTCGGATGTGTCGGCGTCCGAAACGATACGCGACAGCACCGCCCGTGCGTTCGGCCCCGACAGGGCGACACTTGCCCAGACGTCGGTCACAGACGTGAGGTTCACTTTCAACGCGGGCCACACGGCTGCGAGCAGGAACTCGAGTTTCTGCATGACCGCGCCGGCATTCGCCGTCGTGGTGGTCATCAGGAACCGGGAGTCTGAAAGCCGCCAGCTCGTGCCGTCATCGAACAGGATGCCGTCGTCGCGCAGCATCAGCCCATAGCGTGCCTTGCTGACAGCCAGCGTGGAAAACGTGTTCGTGTAGACGCGGTCCAGGAACTCGGCGGCGTCGGGGCCCTGCACGTCGATCTTGCCGAGCGTCGACACGTCGGCGATGCCGACGCTGTCGCGCACGGCGCGGGCCTCGCGGACATAGGCCTGCTCCAGGGTTTCGCCGGGTCGAAAGTAGGCGCGTGGACGAAGCCACATGCCGGCCGGGATCATCGTTGCGCCATTCGCCAGGTGCCAGTCGTGCATTGGCGTCTTGCGCACCGGGCGGATATGGTGCCCGGCTTCGCGGCCGCCGAGCGCGCCGAGGCTGACAGGCGTGTAAGGCGGGCGAAAGGTCGTGGTGCCGACGGCGCCGATCGCCTCGCCGCGCAATGCCGCCATCATCGCCAGCCCGGCGACGTTGGAGGTCTTGCCCTGGTCCGTCGCCATGCCGAGCGTCGTGTAGCGTTTCAGGTGCTCGACCGAGCGGTAGCCCTCCCGGTGCGCGAGCCTGACGTCCGAGGCGGTCACGTCATGCTGCTGGTCGACAAAGATCTTGGCCTTGATGCCGCGCGGGCTTTCCACGACACGCAAGGAAAGCGGGGCGCTGTCCTTTCGCGGAGGCTCTGTTTCGGCAGGTGCGTCCGCCTCCACGTCGAAACCCGCCGCGATGGCGGCGTCGCGTCCGGCCTTGGCACCGTCCTGGAGACAGGCGGCGAGGCTGAAAACACCTTGGCAGGCGCCGGCCGAGCGCCAGCGCTCGCGCGGCTCGCCGGGCAGGAAGATGTCCCGCCCCTCGTCGTAGACCGGCCGCGATCCCGCCTGGCTGTGCAAATGGACGGCCGGCATCCAGCCGGCACTCGTCGCGCAGACATCCGCGGGCAGCGTTTCGACCTTGCCGGCGATGCGGCCCTCGCCGTCGACGGCTGCGATCTCGACGCGGGATACGCCTCTGGAACCGGCGACGCGGACGACGGCGGCCCCGGTTCGCGCCGCAATCCCGGATTTCTCGGCCTGCGATGCAAGATCGGCGGGCGCGTTGTCGCGCGGATCGACGATCGCGGCGACACCCACGCCTGCTTCCGCCGCCGCCAGCGCGGTTTCCCAGATGCCGTCATGGCCACCGAAGAAGACGACGCTTCGGCCCGCGCCTACTCCATAGGCATGGGCGTAGCGCCCGACTGCGCCGGCGAGCATGACGCCGGGGACATCATTCCCGTCGACGAGGACCGGTTGCTCGAACGCGCCGGTCGCGAGAACGACCTGCGCCGCGCGGATCGTCCAGTGGCGATGACGCGGCAGGTGCGCGGGCCTGCTCGCCATATGGTCCGTCACGCGCTCGACGGCGCCAAGCTGGTTCTGGTCGTAGTAGCCGTAGACGGTGGTGCGCGGCATCACCCGAACGTTGGGAAAGGCGGCGAGCGCCGTCACCGTCGCCCTGGCCCACTGGCCAGCCGGCAATCCGTTGATCCTCGCCGTCTCGGCGAACAACCAGCCGCCGGGCTCGGTCCCTTCGTCGGCGAGCACGACACGGGCCCCGGACCCTGCCACAGCGAGCGCGGCGGAGAGTCCCGCCGCGCCGCCGCCGACCACCAGCACGTCGCAGAACAGATGGGACTTCTCGTAGCGGTCCGGATCGGGCTTACGGCTCGCCTTTCCCATGCCTGCGGCGCGGCGGATGAAATGCTCGTAGAAGCGCCACGCCCCGCGCGTCGGCCCCATGAAGGTCTTATAGTAGAAGCCTGCGGTGAAGATGGGCGACAGCAGACCGTTGAGCGCGAGCACGTCGAACGCTAGGCCCGGCCACCTGTTCTGGCTGGTGGCGACCAGGCCGTCGTACAGCTCGGCGACGGTCGCGCGCACGTTCGGCTCGGCACGCGCGCCCTGCCCGATTGTCAGCAGCGCGTTCGGTTCCTCGACGCCGCAGGAGACGATGCCGCGCGGGCGGTGATACTTGAAGCTGCGACCGACGACGCGCGTCCCGGACGCGATCAATGCCGAAGCGACGGTATCGCCGTCCAGGCCGCGCATCACCCTGCCGTCGAAGGTGAAGGCCAGCGGCCGGTCGCGGTCGATCAGCGCGCCACCGGATGGAAGCCGGTAGCCGCTCATTCGCCCGTCCTGCCGGAAAACCGGCCGAGCAGCGTCACGCCGAGGATCGCGTGGGTCAGCGTATCGCGCTCGACCTTGAGCCAGGAGCGGCAGCCCTGGGCGTGCTGCCAGTATTCGGCGTGTGGCCCGCGCGGGTTCTCGCGTTCATAGACAGCGACGCACCAGTCTTCGGCGGAGGCGTCGAGGGCCGGACGCGGGAGCGTCGCATCGCCCTCGTAGGCGAACTCCGCCACGCTGCGTTCGCCGCAAACCGGACAGGTGATGCGCATCGTCTCTCAGCCCCTCAGTGATGCCACGGCACGGGCCCGGCACCGCGCTCGTCGATGACCGCGCCACTGTGAAACCGGTCCAGCGTGAAGGCGGCATTGAGGTCGTGCGGGGCGTCCCTGGCGATCGTCCAGGCGAAACACCAGCCCGAGGCCGGTGTCGCCTTGAAGCCGCCGTAGCACCAGCCGGAATTGAGATACATGCCCGGCAGCGGCCCGGTGGTGATGATTGGGCTGCCATCCATCGACATGTCCATGATGCCGCCCCAGCTTCTCAGAAGCCGCAACCGGCCATAGGACGGGAACATGGTCAGCAGCAGACTGGCAACATCCTCGACGATGGGAAGATTGCCGCGCTGGGCATAGGAGTTGTAGCCGTCGATATCGCCGCCGAAGACAAGGCCGCCCTTGTCGGACTGTGAGATGTAGAGGTGACCGGCGCCGAATGTGACGACGGTATCGAGCAGCGGTTTCAGCGGCTCGGAGACGAACGCCTGCAGGACGTGACTTTCGATCGGCAGGTGCTGGATGCCGGCCAGGCTCAGGACCTGGCTGGTCGAGCCGGCGACCGCGACGCCGACCTTGCCGGCGCCTATCTCACCGCGTGTCGTCTCTACGCCGGTGATGCGGCCGGTCCCGTCGCGCAGGAATCCGATGACCTCGCAATTCTCGATGATATCGACACCGCGCCGGTCGGCACCGCGGGCAAATCCCCACGCGACGGCATCATGACGCGCCGTGCCGCCGCGCGGCTGCAGCAGGCCGCCGTGGACCGGAAATCGGGCATCCGGCGACACATCGAGATCGGGAACGAACCTGGCGACGTCCTCGCGGGTCATAAGCTCCGCATCGATGCCGGCGAGCCGCATCGCGTTGCCGCGCCGGGCGTAGGCATCCATTTGTGCCGGCGAATGGGCCAGGTTCAGGACACCGCGCTGGGAGAACATGACGTTGTAGTTGAGGTCGTGGGACAGCCCTTCCCACAGCTTCATCGACCACTCGTAGAAATGCGAATTGGCCGGCAGCAGATAGTTGGAGCGGACGATCGTGGTGTTGCGCCCGACATTGCCGCCGCCGACATAGCCCTTTTCGAGGACCGCGACATCGGTGATGCCGTGTTCCTTGGCCAGGTAGTAGGCGGTCGCCAGTCCGTGGCCGCCGCCGCCCACGATGATGACGTCGTAGCGCGGCTTCGGTGTTGCCGCCCGCCATGCCGGCTTCCACGACCGGTTGCCGGTCAGGGCATTGGCGATCAGCGAGAAAACGGAGTACTCGGCCACGTGATCTTCCCGTCAGGCGTAACGCGCCCGTCAATCATACTGTGAATTGATGGCAGATACCGGGTTCCCCGGGCATCGCGATTCCGACAGGCTGCCAACGTCAACGCGACGCCTGTCGCTTGCAACGCGGCGACGGCGGCACTATCGGGTATTTGACGCTGAGTGAGGCGCCCTTGAGCCAGGCACCAGAAAACGAACCATACGTCGTCGCCTTCGGATTGGTCGAGCGCTTCTCGCTGATGAGCGAGGTTGCCGCGATCGACACGATGCGCATCGCCAATCGACTGCTTGGCCGCGACGTCTATCGCTGGCAACTGCTGTCGTTGAACGGCGGGCCGGTGACGGCATCCAATGGCATCCGCATCGAGTGCCAGGGCGGTTTCGATGTCGCCGAACGCGCCGATCTGTTCTTCATCTGCGCCGGTCTGGTGCCGCTGCCGGATCCACTGAGCGCCTATCACGCCGCATTGCAGCGTGTGGCCCGGGCCAACGTCGCCCTCGGCGGCCTGTCGACCGGGACGTTCCTCCTGGCCAGCGCCGGACTTCTCGACGGCTATCGCTGCACGGTGCACTGGGAAAACCGTCCGGCGTTCATGGAAATGTTCCCTGGTATCGACTGCACCGCGAAGGTCTACGAGATCGACCGCGACCGCTACACGACGTCCGGCGGCGCCGCCTCCGTCGACCTGATCCTCCAGATCGTCACCCGCCAGCACGGCGCCGATCTCGCGGCGGCGATCGCGAACCAGCTTCAGCATGACCGCATCCGGCCGGCCGACGAAGAACAGCGGCTGGGGAACCAGACCTTCCTGCATCCCCTGCCCGGCAAGCTGCGCATGGCGATCGAGATCATGACGAGCCATCTCGAGGCGCCGCTGGCGACCGCCACCATTGCCTACCGGACCGGGCTTTCGGCCCGCCAGCTCGAGCGGCTGTTCCAGCGGTATCTGCAGGTGACGCCGGCGCGCTACTACATGCGGCTGCGGCTGGAGCGGGCCCGGGATCTGCTTCTGCATACGAACGTTCCGATCCTCGACGTGGCGGTTGCGACCGGGTTCACGTCGAGTTCGTATTTTTCCCAGTGCTACCGGCAGGCCTTCGTGCAGACGCCCTCGGCGACGCGTCGGATCGCCGTCATGGCCGGCGAGCGAACGGAGCCACACGGCGCTAGCGGCGGGAAATGAGCGTCCTCAGCGCTTCGGAGACGATTTGCGTTGCTGCCTTCAGATCGCCGAGTTGCAGATGCTCGTCGGCGCCGTGCGCATTGGCCTCCAGGATCGACCGCGGGCCTGCGCCGTAGAGCACCGTCGGTATTCCGGCTGCCGTGTAATGGCGCGCATCGGTATAGAGCGGAACGCCCGTCGGCTTAACGTCGACGCCGAGAACCCTGCGAGCCGGCGTCTGCAGCGCCGTGATCAGTCTTTCGGAACCGGGCAACTCGCGCAACGGCTCGGCGAGCATGATCCGGCGACATTCCACGACGGCCCCGGGGATGGCCTTCGCGGCGGACTCGATCAGGTGGATCAGCTTCGATTCCACTTCCGTGCCGACTTCGTCGGGAATGATCCGCCGGTCGATGCGCAATGTCACGCGATCCGGCACGACATTGGTGTTGATGCCGCCCGATATCAGGCCGACAGTCAGCTTGGGCGAGCCGATACCCGGGATCGCGCTCTCGATGCCGCCGAGGGAATGGCGTTCCTGATAGAGAGCGGTCAGGATCGCGTTCGCCGCCTCCAGCGCATCGATGCCGGATTCCGGCATGGCCGCATGCGCCTGCCGGCCGCGCACGGTCACTTCCAGATGCAAGCATCCGTTGTGGGCGGTTGTAATCGCGTAGGAGAACCCCGCGGAGATGGCGTAGTCCGGCTTCGTGAGGCCCTGATCGAGAAGCCATTTCGGCCCGACATAGCCGCCGGTTTCCTCGTCGTAGGTCAGGTGCAGCTCGATCGTGCCGTCGAGGCCGTCCGGGTCGGCTTCGAGCGCCTTCAAAGCGAAGGCATAGGTGGCGAAGTCGGATTTCGAGACCGCGACACCGCGGCCATAGATCGCTCCGTCCTTCTCCTCGGCGCCATAGGGATCGACCGTCCAGCCGTCGCCGGGCGGCACCACGTCGCCATGGGCGTTGAGCGCGACCGTTGGCCCCGTGCCCGCGCCGAAGCGGCGGCGCACGATCAGGTTCTCGACGCTCTTCATGCCGTGCTGTTCGACGAGATCGGCAGGAACCGGATGGCGCTCGACCTCGAAGCCGAGCTCTTCGAGAATGACGGCGGCCCGTTCGGTGTGGCGGACACAGTCGCCGGGCGGGTTGTCGCTCGGAATGCGCACCAGCTCCTTGAGGAAGGCGACTTCGTCGGTCCAGTTGTCTTCTATTGCGTCGGTCATGTCCGGCCTCCCTTCACTCCGCGATCCGGTCTTCGAGCCGGAACCGCATGATACGGCATACTTGTTCGAGCGCGGTTTCGAATTCGCCCGCGCGGTCGTTGTCGATCCGCGCTTCGAAAGCCGCGAGGATGTCGTGCTTCGTGGCGCCGCGCACGGCCAGGATGAACGGGAAGCCGAAGCGGTCGCGGTAGGCTGTGTTCATCTCGGTGAAGCGGGTGAATTCGTCCGCCGTCAGGCGGTCCAGTCCTGCCCCGGCCTGCTCCGAGCGGGAGTCGGCACCGATCTGGCCGGCGATCGCGGCGCGGCCGGCAAGATCGGGATGGGCGCGCAGAAGCGCGAGGCGATCGTCCGCGTCGGCGGAACGGACTGCCCGCGCGAAGGCGTCGACGACTGCCGAGCGATCCCTGAAGGGCCGTTCGGCCGCGGCCCGTTCCGCGACCCAGGGCGAATGTTCGGCGATGTCGGCGAAGGCGGCGACGAAGGCGGCCGGATCCATGGCGTTCACGTCGGCAACGGATAGTCGCGTCACTGCCGATCCTCGATCCAGGCGCCAAGCTGGTCACGCTCTTGGTCGGTCATGCCGGTTTCGTTGCCCAGCGGCATGGCGTCGCCGCGTACCGCCTGCGCCATCACCCGCTCGGCGAAGCGGCGAAGGTCGGGGATCGTGTCGAGCGCGACGTCGGCCGGCGGCACCTCGAAACCATCGTGGGAGGGCTGCGGCGAATGGCACATGACGCAGTGCTTGTCGAGGATCGCCAGCACGTCCCGATCGCTCGGCACGGCGATAGCGGTCTGCGATCGCGGTTCCGGCTGTGTCAGGAAGATCGCGCCGACGAGGCCAAGGGCCGCCACCAGCAGCGCCCAAGAATAGGTCGGGAACGCGTCGCCGGCATCTGCACGGTTGATGAAATGGCGCACCATGGCGCCGATCACCAGGATGAAGGCGACGATCAGCCATGTGTGCGGATGGCTGTAGAGCATCGGATAGTGACCGCTGACCATCATCAGCAGCACCGGCAGGGTCAGGTAGTTGTTGTGCGTCGAGCGCTGCTTGCCGATCTGACCGAGCCTCGGATCGGGATCCTCCCCCTGCAACAGCGAGGCCGTCATCTTCCGCTGGTTGGGGATGATCACCATGAAGACGTTGGCGGCCATCATCGTGCCAACCAGCGCGCCCACATGGATCAGCGCGGCGCGGCCGGAGAAGACGTGGCTGTACAGATAGGCGGCGAGGCACACCTCGGCGAAAACGGCGAGACCGAGCAGTGCCGGGTTGCTGCCGATCGGAGAGCGGCACAGGCCGTCATAGATCAGCCAGCCGGCCGCCAGGCTTGCGACCGAAATGGCGATCGCCTCGCGTGGCGCGAGGTCGAGGACCTGCGGATCGATCAGATAGGCGGTGGCGTTGAAATAATACTGAAGGATCAGGAGGGCGAAGCCCGTGACCCAGGTCAGATAGGCTTCCCATATGAACCAGTGCAGGTCCTCCGGCAGCCTGGCCGGCGCGACCGAGTATTTCTCGACATGATAGAACCCGCCGCCGTGCACCAGCCACGACGTTCCGTAGACGCCGGGGTTCATCTTCTCGCGCTGGCGCAGGCTGAGGTCCAGCCAGACGAAATAGAAGGATGCGCCGATCCACCCCACCCCGAAGACGAAATGGGCCCACCGCACCAGCAGGTTCAGCCAGTCGACGAGGAAGACGAGCATGGCGATCCGGGCGTTGTCGGGCGCCGGGTCGATCCCGGCGCCCGGTTTTCCTCAAGTCAGCGCATCTAGTTCGGCAGCTTGTCGTCGATGCCCTTCACGTACCAGTTCATGCCGAGCAGCGCCTCGTCGCCGATCACCTCGCCTTCCTTGGCGGCGAGCGTACCGTCCTGCTTGTAGATCGGCCCGGTGAAGGGATGCAGCTTGCCCGAACGGATCGCTTCCTCGGTTTCGGCGGCTTCCTTGGCGACATCGTCGGGCATGTTCGTGTAGGGCGCCATCAGGACCATCTCTTCCGCGAAGCCGCCCCAGGTGTCGTCCGCCTTCCAGGTACCGTCGAGCACGGCCTTGACGCGATTGGTGTAGTAGACCGACCAATCGTCGACGATAGCGGTCAGCTGGGCATCCGGGCCGAACTGGATCATGTCCGAGGCTTGGCCGAAGGCATGGATGCCGCGCTGCTGGGCGACCTGCATGGCGGCCGGCGAGTCGGTGTGCTGGACGATGATGTCGGCGCCCTGGTCGATCAGCGCCTTGGCCGCGTCTGCCTCCTTGCCCGGATCGAACCAGGAATTGACCCAGATGATCTTGACCTGGGCGTCGGGACGCACGGACTGCAGCCCGAGCATGAATGCGTTGATGCCGCGCACCACCTCGGGGATCGGGAAGGAGACGATGTAGCCGATGATGGCGCTCTCGCTCACGCGGCCGGCGATCTTGCCGATCACGTAGCGGCCTTCGTAGAAGCGGGCCGAATAGGTGCCGAGGTTCTCGGCGCGCTTGTAGCCCGTGGCATGCTCGAACTTCACGTCCGGATACCGGCCGGCCACCTTGACCGTCGGGTTCATGAAGCCGAACGAGGTGGTGAAGACGATCGCGTTGCCGTCGGCGGCAAGCTGGTTGATGACGCGTTCGGCGTCCGGTCCTTCCTCGACATTCTCGACATAGGACGTCTCGATCTGGTCGCCGAGCGCTTTCTCGACGGCGAGGCGCCCCTGATTGTGCTGGTAGGACCAGCCGAAATCGCCGATCGGGCCGACATAGACCCAGGCGGCCTTGGTCTTGTCCTGAGCGTGCGCCGCTGCCAGGCTCAATCCCAGCGCGGCGGCAGCGAGTAGCAGTCTTTTCATCACGCAACTCCTCTGTTGAACGGGCCATTCTTCCAATCTGTCCGGCGCGACCGTGGCCGTGGCGATCCGCCGTATAATTCCGCTTTCCGGTTCACCTCACCTGTCGGGCACGAACGGGACGCCGAGGCACAGCGGCGTGTTGGCGCGCGCCCGCGTGCGTTCGTAGGAAATGACGACCAGCACGACGATGGTCGCCAGATAGGGCAGCGACGACATCAGCTGGGAGGGGATGCCGATACCCGCACCCTGGGCGTGGAACTGCAGGATGGTGATGGCGCCGAATAGATAGGCACCGACGATCGCCCGCCACGGTATCCATGAGGAGAACACCACCAGCGCCAACGCGATCCAGCCCCTGCCCGCCGTCATTTCCTCGACCCATAGCGGGGTGTAGGACAGCGATAGATAGGCACCGGCCAGGCCCGCGCAGGCACCGCCGAACAGGATCGCCAGATAGCGCACCCGCGCGACCGGCAGCCCCAGCGAATGGGCGGAGTTGTGGTTGTCGCCGACCGCCCTCAGGGTGAGACCCGTACGCGTCCTGCGCAGGAACCAGGCGACACCGAACACCAGCGCGAAGGACACATAGACCAGCGCGTCCTGCCCGAACACGACCGGGCCGATGAACGGCGCATCACTCAGTCCCGGGAAATCCAATTTCGGCAGCGGAGCGCGGTCGACGCCGACATAGCCGTCGCCGATGACGCCGGATACGCCGATGCCGAACAGGGTGAGCGCGAGGCCGGTGGCAACCTGGTTGGTGGCGAAGGAGACGGTCAGGACCGCGAAGATCACCGACAGGCCAGCGCCCGCCAGGGCCCCGGCGATGATGCCGAGAAGGCCGCTGTCCATTTCCACGGCGATGGCGAAGGCGCAGACGGCGCCCATGATCATCATGCCCTCGACACCGAGATTGAGGACACCGGAGCGCTCGACCACGAGTTCGCCGATCGCCGCCAGGAGAAGCGGCGTCGAGGCGGTGATGACGGTGAGGATCAGGGGTTCCAGCCAGCCCATGGTCATGTCCTCGCGTCGCCGGCCGGGACCGCCCGGGGCCGATAGAGCCGCAGCCGGTAATAGATCAGCGTGTCGCAGGCCAGGATGAAGAACAGCAGGATGCCCTGGAACACCTTGGCGACGTCGAGCGGCAGGCCGAGGCGGATCTGCGCTGCTTCGCCGCCGATGAAGGAAATCGACATGACGAGGCCGGCGAAGACGATGCCGATCGGATTGAGCCGGCCGAGGAAGGCGACGATGATGGCGGTGAAACCATAGCCGGGCGAAATGGTCGGCAGAAGCTGGTTGAGCGTGCCCGACACCTCGGCGATGCCGGCAAGGCCGGCGAGCCCGCCGGAGGCCAGGAACACGAACAACACCATGCCCTTGTCGCCGAACCCGGCGAAACGGGCCGCCCTGGGCGCCTGGCCGACCGTGCGTATCTCGAAGCCCTTAAGGGTCGTCGGCAGGGCAAAGGCCATGATGATCGCCAGGACGAACGCGAACAGGACGCCGAGATGAAGCCGGCCACCCGAGCTCAACCCGGGCAGCGTCGCGGCGGAGGAGAACAGCGCGCTTTCGGGGAAATTGTAGCCTGCCGGGTCGCGCAGCGGGCCGCGGACCAGGTAGTCGATGAGCAGCAGCGCCACGTAGGTCAGCATCAGGCTGGTCAGGATCTCGTTGGCGCGGAACACGGTCTTGAGCAGCGCAGGGATCGCCGCCCAGAGCATGCCGCCGACGATGCCGGCGAGCAGAACCACGACCAGCACGAGCGGTGTATCCACGTCGGCGAGCGCCAGCGCCAGCCATCCGCCGAAGACCGCGCCAAGCGTGTACTGCCCCTCCGCGCCGATGTTCCAGACATTGGCCTGAAAGCAGAGCGCCAGGCCCAGCGCGATCAGGATCAGCGGCGAGGCCTTCACCAGCACTTCCTGGGCCGAATAGGCGCTCGTGACCGGAGAGATGAAATAGGTATAGAGACCGTCGACCGGGCTTATCCCGGCGAGCAGGAACAGGATCGCACCGGCGATCAGCGTCAGGCCGATGGCGATGACCGGCGACAGCACGGTCATCAGCTGCGAGTGCGCCGGCCTGCGTTCCAGTTCAAGCCGCATCGCTGTCCTCCGTCGGCTCGGAGGCGTGGACGCCGCCCATCAACAGGCCGACCTTCTCCATCGACATGTCGCGGGCCGGGTGCGCGGCGGACAACCGGCCGTGCGAGATCGCGGCGATGGAGTCGGCGATCTGGAAGATCTCGTCGAGGTCCTGCGAGATCACCACCACGGCGCTGCCCGCCGCCGCCAGATCGATCAGCGCCTGCCGGATGACGGCCGCCGCGCCCGCGTCGACACCCCAGGTCGGCTGGCTCAGCACGAAGACGCCGGGATCGCGCCGCATCTCGCGGCCGACAACGAATTTCTGCAGATTCCCTCCGGACAGGCTGCCGGCTTCCGGATCCGGACTGCCGACCCGCACGTCGAAACGCTGGATGATCTCGGCGGCATAGGCCTTCGCCGTCCGCGAATTGATGATCCCGTTGCCGACGAGGTGTTCGGTCGCGTGGCCGGACAGGAGCACGTTGTCGGAGAGCTTGAAGCGGGCGACGGCCGCCTCGCCGATCCGTTCCTCCGGCGCGAAGGCGGCGCCCAGCTTCCGGCGTGCGTTGATGTCGGCGCGTCCCACCGCATTGCCGTCGATGGTGACGGTGTCGGGTCGCGAGGCCGGGACAATGCCGGCGAGCGCCTGGAACAACTCCTCCTGGCCGTTGCCCGCCACCCCGGCGATGCCGAGGATCTCGCCCCCGCGCACCTCGAAGGAGATGTCGCGCAAGGCCGTCCCCAGCGGATCTTCGGGCGTGGAAGACAGGCGGTCGACCTTGAGGCGCACGGGACCGAGCTCGTGCTTGCCCGGCGGCTTCACTTCCGCGATGTCGGCCCCGACCATCATGCGCGCCAGCGTCGCCGCCGTTTCGCGGCCGGGATCGCAGGTCGCGACCACCTTGCCGCGCCGCAGGACCGTGGCCGTCGAGCAGATGCGTTTCACCTCCTCCAGCCGGTGGCTGATATAGAGGATGGCACAGCCTTCAGTCGCGAGGCGGACGAGCGTATCGAACAGCTTGTCCGCTTCCTGCGGGGTCAGGACGGCGGTCGGCTCGTCCATGATGATGAGCCGCGGGTTCTGCATCAGGCAGCGGACGATCTCGATGCGCTGGCGCTCGCCGACCGACAGCGAATAGACGTGGCGGTTCGGGTCGAGCGGGAGGCCATAGTCGCGGGAGATCTCGCGGACGCGGCTTGCGACATCGCGGACCGGGGTGCCCTTTGGCAAGGCGAGTGCGATGTTCTCGGCCACGGTCAGCGCCTCGAACAGCGAGAAGTGCTGGAACACCATGCCGATGCCGAGCGCCTGGGCGTCGGAGGGCGCGCGGAGGCGGACCGGCCGGCCGCGCCACAGCACGTCGCCGCCGTTCGGTTCGAGAATGCCGTAGAGGATCTTGACCAGGGTCGACTTGCCGGCGCCGTTCTCGCCGAGCAGGGCGTGGATCTCGCCCTCCCGAACGACGAGGTCGACCGTATCGTTGGCGATCACCGTGCCGAAATGCTTGGTGATGCCGCGCGCCTCGAGCAACGGACCGTCGTCGCTATCAGTGATGTCCGCCCCGGACATGCGTTCCACCCCTCCCCGTCGCGGCGTTCCTTTCGGCGTGCCGACGATCCATCTCACGTTCGACCAAGGGTATCATGTCCCGCAAGGCCGTGCCCCCTCAGCGCCAATCAATAAATTGATTGAACAAGCTTTCTCATGCAGCTGTTTTGAATGCATAAAGTGACATTCGCACGTTATCTATAGGCGTCCTCCGCAGCTGTCTTGTCCACCGCGACTTTCGTAAGTGTCTGCCTCGTGAGCAGAAGCTCGGCGGCAACCGAGGTGGCGATGACCGATGGCGCCTTGTCGTCTATGCCGTCGATGCCGATGGGGCACCTGAACCGTCTCAGCGCGCCGGCGTCGAGGCCGGATTCCGCCAGGCGCTTCAGGAAACGGGCCCGCTTGGTGTCGCTGCCGATGACGCCGACATAGGGCAGATCGGCCCGCGCCAGCGCCGCCCGGGCGAGCTCCAGGTCGAGCGGATGGCTGTGCGTCATGATCAGCACGAAGGCGCCGGCGGGCGCGTCCGCGACGAGGCCCGCCGGCTTCTGCGCGCGCACGGCGCTCACGTTCCGAGGCGTTGCTTTCGGGAAGGCATCGGCGCGGCCGTCGATCCAGGTGACGCGGAAGGGCAGCGGCGCCAGCGCCAGCACGACGGCGCGCCCGACGTGACCGGCGCCGAACAGCAAGACGGGTTGTCGGGCGTCCGTGAAGGTCTCCCGGTAGAGGCGCGTCGACGGATTGAGGGCGACGATGCCAGCGTCGTCGGACGGCGGCTCTTCCGACAGGCCCCGCCAGGCGTGTGATTGCGTTTCGTCGAACCGCGTCTCGCATGAGAAGCCGCCGCTCGCCTCGAGGCCCGAGTACGTCCGGATCTCGGGCAGATCGGCTCGGGCGTACATCTCCACGGCGATTTCGACCCGGCCGCCGCAGCACTGGCCGAGATCGGGGCCCAGAGCGAAATCGGTCAGGCACAGCGTTGTCGCGCCGCCCCTCAACCTCCCGGCCGCGAGCTGGATCGCCTCCCACTCGAGCTGCCCGCCGCCGATCGTGCCGGCGAACCGATTGTCGGCCGAAACGACCATGCGGGCACCGGCTTCCCGGGGGGCCGAGCCGCGGATGGCCAGCACAGTGACGAGCGCGGCTTTGCCGTCTTCCTCGACAATCCCGCAGAGGCGCGTCCAGACATCGGTCATCGCCGCCCCTCCCGAATGGTCGTGATGGCGCGAAGTATGGCCTCCGGAGTGGCCGGCGCATCGAGCGGGATCCGGCTGTCGGGGGGCGCGAGCCCCGCGATCGCGTCGAAGATCGCCGAATGCACAGACGTCGCCAGCATCAGCGGCGGCTCCCCGACGGCCTTCGATCCGTAGATCGCCTCTTCTCGGTTGATGCCGTCGTGAAGATGGACATTGAACTCGGCGGGAACGTCGGATGCCGTCGGGATCTTGTAGGTCGAGGGTGCGTGCGTCCGCAGCCGCCCCTCGTCGTCCCAGACCAGTTCCTCGGTCGTGAGCCAGCCCATGCCCTGGACGAAGCCGCCTTCGATCTGCCCGATGTCGATTGCCGGATTGAGCGACTTTCCGACGTCATGGACGATGTCGACGCGGTCGACGCGCAATTCCCCGGTCAGCGTATCGATGGTGACCTCGGAACAGGCCGCGCCATAGGCGAAATAGAAGAACGGCCGCCCTTCCCCCTTCTTCCGGTCCCAGTGGATCTTCGGGGTCCGATAGAAGCCTGTCGAGGACAGAGAAACGCGGGCCATGAACGCCTGCCGGGCGAGGTCGGAAAAGGCCACCGAGCGGTTGCCGACGATCACCTGATTGTCGTGGAACCGCACGTCTTCGGCCGCGCCGTCATAGGTCTCGGCGGCGAACGCGGCGAGGCGCTCCCGGATCCGGGCCGCAGCCACGCGGGCGGCCATGGCGTTGAGGTCGGTGCCGGACGAGGCCGCCGTCGGCGCGGTGTTGGGCACCTTTGCCGTGGTCGTCGCGGTGATCTTCACGTGATCGAGGTCGATGCCGAACTCGTCGGCGACAACCTGCGCGACCTTGATGAAAAGCCCCTGCCCCATCTCGGTGCCGCCGTGGTTCAAATGGACGCTGCCGTCAGTATAGACATGCACCAGGGCGCCGGCCTGGTTGAGATGGGTCGCGGTGAAGGAGATGCCGAACTTCACGGGCGTTATGGCGATGCCCCTGCGCAGGAGCGGCGCGGTCGAGTTGTGCTCGGCGATCGTCTGTCGGCGGTTTCGGTAGTCCGACACCTCCTCGAGTTTCGCCATCACGTCCGGCGCGATGTTGTCGAACACCGTCATGCCATAGGGCGTGACGTCCCGGTCCGGGCCGTAGAGATTGCGCGTCCTCAGATCGAACGGGTCGAGGCCGAGCGCATGGGCGGCCTGGTCCAGGACATGCTCGATCGCAAGGATCCCCTGCGGCCCACCGAAGCCGCGGAAGGCGGTGTTGGAGACCGTGTTGGTGCGCAGGCGTTTCGTTCGCGCCGCGATGTTCGGCACGAAATAGGCGTTGTCCGTGTGAAAGGCCGTACGGTCGACGACCGAGTCCGACAGGTCCGTGGAAAAACCGCATCTGGCGAGAAAGGTGATATCGACCGCACGCAGCAGGCCATCGTCGCCAAGGCCGACCCGCCAGCGCGCCAGCATGTCGTGGCGCTTGCCGGTCATGATCATGTCGTCGTCGCGATCGAGCCGCAGCTTGCACGGCCTGCCGGTGACGCGGGCCGCGAGCGCGGCCAGGCACGCCCATTGGCCCGCCTGGGATTCCTTGCCGCCGAAGCCGCCCCCCATGCGGCGCACTTCCGATGTGACGGCGTTGATCGCGATGCCCAGAACGTCGGCGACCGCCTTCTGCACTTCGCTGGGATGCTGGGTCGAGGACAGGACATACATGTCGCCGTCCTCCTGCGGTATCGCCAGCGCCGCCTGCCCCTCCAGGTAGAAGTGCTCCTGGCCGCCGATCGCCAACGTGCCGGACAGCCGGTGCGGCGCCCCACCGAATGCCTCCACCGGGTCACCGCGAACGATCTCGAAGTCAGGGGAAATATGGCTGCCCGCGGCCTCGGCCGTCTCGACGGTCAAGTGCGCTTCGGTGTCCTCTATCTCGATCCTGGCCCGTCGCGTCGCCCCTCGCGCTGCGTCGCGCGTCTCCGCGACAACGGCAAAGACCGGCTGGCCGTGGAACCGGACCTGGCCGTCCGCGAGCAGCGGGTCGTCGCCCGCCCCGACGGGGCTCACGTCATTGTGGCCGGGAATATCTGAGGCGGTGAGAACGGTGACCACGCCCGGGGCGGCGCGCACGGCGTCCAGGTCCAGCCTGGCGATCCGGCCGCGCGCTTTCGGCGATCCGCCCACCGCGACATGCAGCGTGCCCGCCGGTGTGCCGACGTCGTCGACGTAGAGCGCCGATCCGGAAACGTGCTTTTCCGCGCTGTCATGGCGGACGGCCTTGCGGACCGATCGCAGTTCACCGGTGGGGTTGTCGAAGGGGTCAAGTTCGAAGAGCATCATCGTGCTCCCGATATCCGACGAGGCGCGTCGTGCCCGTTTCAGCGCCAGAAACCTCGACCAGTGCCTTGTAGAGCAGGTTGCGGGCGACCTGCAGCCGGTAGCCGGCGCTGGCGCGATGATCGCTCATCGGTGTGAAATCCGACACCAGCGCGTCGAACGCCTCGGTCCATCTGTCGAAGTCCCGCAGCCCGGCGCCTCTCAATGCGGCTTCCGCGCTGCCGGCCCGCTTGGGGATGCCGGCCATTCCTCCGAATGCAACTCGCGCGTCCCGGATTTCGCCGGCGACGATATCGAAGGCGAATGCCGCGAGCACGGCCGAAATGTCCTGATCGAAGCGCTTGGAGATCTTGTAGGCGCGGATCTGGGTATGCGGTCCGGGCTTGGGAACATGGATGGACTCGACGAACTCGCCTGGTCCCCGGTCCTGCTTGCCGTAGTCGATGAAGAAATCCTGAAGCGGGACCACACGCGTCTGGGCGCCGCGCCTCAGCGTGATCTCGGAGCCGAGCACGATCAGCAGCGGCGGCGTGTCGCCGATCGGCGAGCCGTTGGCGATGTTGCCGCCGACAGTACCGGCCGCCCTCACCTGCGGCGATCCGAGACGGCGCAGGACTTCGGCGATGTCGGGATCGAGTGCCGTCAGCGCATCCCACGCCTCGGCATAGGTGGTCGCGGCACCGATGACGAGGGCATCGCCGGTATCGGCTATGCTGTTGAGGGCTGCCACACGGCCCAGATGTATGACCCGCTCGATGGGACGCATCTGTTTGGTGATCCACAAGCCGACGTCGGTTGCGCCGGCGACCAGGGTCGCGTCGGGATGCAGCACGTAGAGCGAGGCGAGTTCGTCGATGGTTGCCGGGGCTGCGAAAAACCGGGTCTCGTCACCGACGAAAAGTGACTTGTCGTCATCCAACCCGGCGAGTTTTCGAGCCGTTTCGATGGTCCCGAAACCATCGAGGGCAGGCGCCTTGCAGGCCTCCAGCGCGGCGGCGACGATTGGCTTGTAGCCCGTGCAACGACAAAGGTTTCCCGCGATCGCATCATTGACCGCCGCCCTGCCCGACTCTTCCGGGCTGCTTCGGTGGTAAAGCGCGAACAGGGCCATGACGAAGCCCGGGGTACAGAAACCGCATTGGCTGGCGTCGTGGTCCACCATCGCCTGCTGGATCGGATGCAAACGGTCATCCGTCGCCAGATCCTCGACGGTGACGACCTCGGCGCCATCCGCCATCCCGAGCAGGTGGATGCACGCATTGACCGGCCGGTAGACGACACCGCCGTTGCCGTCGAGGCGACCGATGGCGACGGTACAGGCGCCGCAGTCGCCTTCCGCGCAGCCCTCCTTGGTCCCGATCGCGTGGTCGCGCAGGCGCAGATAATCGAGCAGCGTCTCGGTTGGCGAAAAATCGGGGATCTCGACCGTCTTGCCGCGGCGCAGAATGCGAATGGCGTCACGGTCGGCCTGCATGTCAGCTTCCCCGATAGGTGGAATAGCCGTAGGGGGAGATGAGAAGCGGAACGTGATAGTGGGCGGTCGCGTCCGCGATCCCGAACCGGATCGGCACCACATCGAGAAATGGCGGATCGGGGAGCGTAACGCCGGCACCGCGGAAATAGTCCGCGACATGGAAGCGGAGTTCGTACGCTCCCGGCGTCAGCGGAGCGCCTTCGAGCAGCGGACTATCAAGGCGCCCGTCCGAGTTGGTTGTTGCGGTCAGAATGGCCTCATCCCGGCCGCTACGAAACAGCTCTATCGTGAGCCCGCCGGCGGGCCGCCCCGTGCTTGTGTCGAGGACGTGCGTGGTCAGTCGTCCCATGCTCACCTTTTGCGCAATTCATGAAACGCCCGTTTCGTGCGCAGACGCAAGGTATAATGGAGCGGGCCGGCGCGCGCTGCAAACGCGAACTTTGACCAAGTGGAAAAACTATTGGCCTTCGACCGGAGCCAGGCAGGCGTAGAACTTCTCCTCGTCCAACGCGACGTCGCCGCACCGGAGGAACTGCTCCAGTTCGCCCGGGAACCGGTAGTTGATGTAGGGATTGACGAGAAAGCGTCCGTCTTGCGACCGGAACGCGCCCAGGCGATCTATTTCGCCGTCGAGTTCCGGATATTTTGACGTGATGGCGTCGCGCAGCTCCTCCCCGGGAATGAAATTGTCGGGGAGCTGGTCGAAGGGGCCGTCGAAGTAATTGTTGGCTTCGACATTGCCGGCATACACGCCGACAAGGATCTTGCGCGGCTCGGGCGAAAAGCGATCCTCGTAGAAGGCGAAACCCGTCCGGGTACCGACGGTAAGCGCCGGATGATCCTCATTGTAGGGCAGCAAGACGTCATTCAGCAGTTCCGTCTCGTTCAGGACGAACAGGAATGCCTTGCGCGGTTCGTTGTAGACGAGAAAGAACGGGATGCCGGATTCGTCGAATGTCGGGCCAAGCAGCGTGTCACCTTCAGAAACGACACTGTCCGGCGCTTCCACGTCTCTCAAGTCGTTTAATTGGAAACGGACGGTCTTGCCGTCATAGGTGACGGCGTAGAGGAGGTCGTCGATCCGATCGACCTTCACCCCCTCCTTCTCGGTGAGCGGCCGGTAGTTGCTGAGGATCTCGACGTTCCACGGCTCGTTCTTGTTGAAATAGGCAAAATGCAGAACCCCGTCGTCTCGATCGGCGACGTCCAGGCGCATGTTGCCGGCAAACTCCATGCCGCTCCAAACGAATGTGAAATAGAAGTAGTTCTCGGTCGGATAAACGATCACGTCCGCTGGAAGCGCGGCGAAAACGTGCGCGAAAGCGGCCATCGGCTCGTCGATGTTGAATTCCGGCGCGCCGCGCAGACGATCGATCATCTGCTGGTTGAACTGGACTCCATATCCAGGCTCACCGGGATTCGGTTCGGCTAGGGCGGATCCAGCCAGAACCGCGACCGTCGCAGCCGCGGCCAGAGAACGCACTATCGATTTCACGCTATGCACGCGGTCCACTCCGCAAGATTCACTGTTTCACAGGGCCGGTATCCGGCACGGCGATGCACCTAGTCAGGCAGGAAGCCTATTTTTCGAGCTTCTGAAGTTGCCTCGACAATTTCTTGTCGTGCTGTTTCCGAGGCTGCTGTTTCTGAGTGGGCTTCTGCCGCGCCGGTCTGCTGGGAGCCGGTTTCGTGGCCTTCGGCTGCTGTCTCATCGCCGATACGGACGGATTGTGGGTCGGCTGCTTGGGCGCCTTCGGCTTCTGCCTGGCCGACGACACGGACCGGTTATGGGCCGGTTGCTTTGGCGCCTTCGGTTGCTGCTTCATCGCCGACACGGATGGATTGTGCGCCGGTTGCTTGGGGGCCTTGGGCTTCTGCCTTGCCGATGACTGGACCGGATTGTGGGCCGGCTGCTTGGGCGCCTTCGGCTGCTGCCTCATCGCCGACACGGATGGATTGTGCGCCGGTTGCTTGGGTGCCTTGGGCTGCTGCCTGGCCGACGACTGGACCGGATTGTGGGCCGGCTGCTTGGGCGCTTTCGGCTGCTGCCTCATCGCCGACACGGACGGATTGTGGGTCGGCTGCTTGGGCGCCTTCGGCTGCTGCCTTGCCGCCGACACGGTCGGACTGTGGACCGGCTGTCTGGGCGCCTTCGGCTGCTGTTTGATCGCCGACACGGATGGGTTGTGGGCAGGTTGCCTGGGCGTCTTCGGCTGCTGCCTGATCGCTGACACGGACGGATTGTGTGCTGGCGTCTTGCCCGCGCGCGACACCGCCGGCGCATGGACAGGCTGCTTCGGCGCCTTGATCGCCAAAGACTGAACCTGATTGTGCGACGGGGTGGTTGCTTTCGATGTGCGCCCCTGATGCTGCGCGGAGCCGCGGTTGCGGTGGAAGCTCGACACGGCCGGCTGATGCGCCGGCGAGACGCCGCCCGACGTCCGGTTGTTGTGCTGGGTCGACTTGCCGCTGCGGTGGAAGTTCGACAGCCCCATCTGGTGCGACGGCGAAACCCGGTTGGACGTCCGCGAGTTGTGAAGGCCGGACGCCGTATTGCGGTGGAAGCTCGAAACACCCTGCGCGTGGACCGGCGCCGCCCGCGACGTCGATGCGTTGTGCAGGCGCGACGGGCTGGTGCCGTGGAACGCGGAGATCCCGTTGGCGTGGGTCGGTCTGGCGCGCGACGTCGTGGGATTGTGCAGGCCCGAGACGTTGTTGCGATGGAACTGCGACAGGGTGCCGACGTGCTGGTTCAGGCGCTGCGTCGTGCGATTGACGTGGAGGGCCGACGGGTTGTTCCTGTGGAAGTTCGACAGTCCGGTCCCGTGCAGCGGGCGCACCCGCGACGTCAGCGCAACATGCTGTGCCGAGGCGTAGCTGCGATGGAAGCCGGAGATGTTGTTGAGATGTCCCGGGCGCCTGACTGACGTCGCCGGATTGTGCTGCGCGGATATGGCGTTGCGGTGGAATGTCGAAAGCCCGGGCTGGTGCAGCGGGCGCACCCGTGACGTCAGCGGGTCGTGCAGGTTCGACTGGTTGAAGTTGTGGAAGTTCGACAGCCCCGGATTGTGCAGCGGGCGCATCCGGGTGACGGCGCGATCGTGCAGGCCGGACGCGAAACGGCGATGGAACGCGGACAACTGCACCCAATGCAGCGGCGCCACGCGTGTCACGATGCCGTCGTGACGTGCCGAGTTCCAGGCACGGTGGAACCCGGACAGCTCGAAGCGATGGGCTGCCAGGAAGCCGGTCGTGCGGAAGTCGTGCATGACCGACCGGTTGGCGCCGTGGAAGACCGACAATGCCGGGGAATGCAGCGGAACGAACTGGGTGAACACGCTGTCGTGGAACGCCGACCCCCAGGTCAGATGGAACTGCGACATGGCCACGCGATGAAGCGGGATGGGCTCACTGACGGTCGCGTCGTGCAGCGAGGAACGCCAGGTCCGATGGAAGAACGACAGCTCCGGATCGTGGAAATCGTACGGTGCGCTGGTCGCCGGGTTGTGGTTGACCGAGTCGAAGCGGCGGTGGAAGCCGGAAACCTGGACCAGGTGGGCCGGCGGCGGCGGCACGTCGACCCGGATCAGACCGCAGTCTTGGTCGTTGGCCGGGCTCGCGTCCCCGTCCTGGCTGGCGTACTCGCCGAACAGATAGTCGACGAGATCCGGTGTGATCTGTCCCGTCTGAGCCATGCCGGCGGCCCCTTCCGCGGCGCGGATCGCCGCCGCGGTCTGCGGCCCCATGATGCCGTCGGCGGAGCCGGGATCGAATCCGGCCTGCTGGAGACCAGCCTGGACCGCGCGGATGCGGTCGCGCCCCTGCTGTCCAAGCCAGGTGACGGCGGCGCAGTTGTTGAGGCGCGGGTCGGAATAACCGCTCGACAGCCTCAGCGTCAGCGAGAAGGCCGTCGTCTCGCCAGGCGCCAGCGTCGCGGGCGGTAGCTGGCAGTAGACGTTACCGTCGGCCGGATAGCAGAACCACGGCTCCGGCTGGGCATCGGCAAGCGACACGCCGGGCGCACTGATGGTGTCGGTGAGGACGATTGGACCGTAATAGTCGACCGGGCCGACATTGGTGACCGAGATCTCGAAGAGGCAATCCCCGCCCGGGGCGCAGGAGCCGAGACCGGTCTTGGCGACGGCGAGATCCGGCAGCGGTGCTTCGGGCTGAAGCGCTTCCGGCGGCAGTTCCTCGACGATTTCCGGCGTCGGCTCGACCACCTGGACGATCTGGCTGACCGGTTCGCTCCGATAGATCGCGATATCGCCCATGCCGCCGAGAATGCCGCCGTCGGCGTCGGCGACCATGTAGGAGGAAAGCGGCCCCTCCGGCGGCGTCGCCGGGCGGGACGTATTCGCGCCCGGCTGTGCGGCTGCCGGTGGCACGAGTTCCACGGTGTTGGCGACGGGCGTCCCCTGGAAACCGCTGATCGGACCGTTGACGGTCGCCTGACCGGACTGGCGGTCGATGCACGGCCCGTTCGGCGCGCACAGCGGTGCGCCCGACATCCAGACGGTACCGTCTACGGCTTCGGGATCGAGGTCGCCGGTTTCGGTATAGCCGTTGCCAAGCGCCACGCCGCCGGCGGCGTTCGCGCGGATGTGCGGCGGCGAGTCGGGGCCGCGTTCGGGGAACCCGACGTCGTAACGGCCCTCGCTCTCCCAAATGCCGTCCTCGTTGCGGATGAACAGCAGGACGCGGGCGGAATCCGGCTCGACGAGAACCGGCGGACTGACGTCGAAATCGGGCGCGGGGCGACCGCGCTCGGCGAGCAGCATACCGCCGTCGGAGGAGAACGCGATATCGGTAACGGCCGGCGCTTCCGTCTGCCCCTCGCCTTCGACTTCGGGTACCAGCGGCGGAACGATGAACTCCCGCCGCACGTCGGTCAGGTCGAAACCGCCGTTTCCATCGAGAAGGACCGACCAGATAGTGGTGGCCGCGTCATCGCCGGCGGTGTCCCAGCCGTCGCTTCCCAGCGCCGCACCGCCCCAGACCGCGTAGTAGAGACGGACCGTATCCGTAATCGGGTCGCGATAGACACCGAGACCGAAGACCCGGCGGCGGAAGTCTGCGTAGTTCCAGCAGTCGGGCGTTTCTTCGAACCGGGCGGTCGCGCCCGACGCATCGGTGCAGTCGTCGAACCGCGGCGTCGTCTCCTCGCTGTCGGGAATGACGTCGAGCACCAGATATTCGCCGGAGGGGACGTCGAGGAAATAGGAGCGGCCGTCGAGGCCGTGGTCGAAAGTCTGCAGCGTCTCGCCGCTATCGAGAGCGATCCGGTGTATCAGGCCGGTCTGCAGGTCCGACACGAACAGCTGCTGGTTCCACGCATCGAAGGCGATGCCGCCAAGGCCCGGGCCTTCGTTCTCCGTGCCGTCGTCGCCGAGAAGGTTCGAGAACGGAACGGGGCTGTAGTTGTTGGTGGCGTCCAGTTTCCAGACGGTGCCGGGGCCGCCGCCGGGGCCCCACATGCCTCCGGCCCAGCCCTCGCCCGTCGGACTGCGATAGAGCCCGAAGACGGATGTCGCCGCCACATAGGCATTGGCCGGCTCGGCGTCGTCATAGGCGATGCCGAAGACCTGGCCGGTTTCGCGCGCGGTCAGCGAGAACATCACGGGGGGCGTGGGCCAGACCGACCCGTTTGCCGGAAATCCGGGATTGCCCATCGAGTTGGCGCGGACCGTCGCGCCGTTCGGATCGGGAAGAGGCTGGCCGGTCGGACCGGTCGTGAGGCCGGAGAATTGCGTGATGATGGCGTCGCCGGGAGACAGGATGCCGTCCTGCGCGCCGGCCGGCGTCAAAGAACCGGACACGATACCGGCGCCGGACGCGAAGAGCGCGCCTGTGACAATAATGCGGAGTGACTGGAGATTCAGTCTGGGGGCCATCAATTATGCCCGGCAGGACGCGATCGACCCGCCGCCTCTCTCAAATGATCCGTCCGTAGCCCCCGGACCTGAACAACTATACGGGTGGTTGGGGCCGATTCAAGGCAATCTGAATCGCATTGTTCGCGGCCGCGCGCAACGCAACCGTGCCATGGGCTAACAATGCGGGTTCGCTTCCGCTAGGGGATCAGCACCGTCGTGCCCGTGGTTTTCCGCCCCTCCAGGTCGCGATGCGCCTGTTCGGCGTCCTTCAGCGCGTAGGTCTGGTTGATCTCGATCTTCGCGACGCCGCTCTTCACGACATCGAACAGTTCGTTCGCGGTCGCGACCAGATCGTCCCGCTTGGCGACATAGGTGAACAATGTCGGCCGTGTGGCGAACAGCGATCCCTTCTGCGCGAGGATACCGAGATCCAGCGGCGGCACCGTTCCCGACGACTGACCGAACAGCGCCCACATGCCGAGCGGCTTGAGACAATCGAGAGACCCGGGGAACGTATCCTTGCCGACCGAGTCGTAGACGACTTCGACGCCTTCGCCGTTGGTGATCTCCTTGACGCGGTCAACGAAATTTTCCGTCCGGTAGTTGATCGTATGGTGGGCGCCGTGTGCCTTGGCGAGCGCGGCCTTCTCCTCCGAGCCGACCGTTCCGATCACGGTCGCGCCGAGATGGTTCGCCCACTGGCAGGCGATGAGGCCGACGCCGCCTGCGGCGGCATGGAACAGAATCGTCTGACCGGCCTCGACCCTGAACGTGCGGCGCAGCAGGTATCGCGCGGTCATGCCCTTGAGCATCATCGCGGCCGCGGTTTCATAGGAGATGCCATCGGGGACCTTGACCAGACGATCGGCGGCGATCACGCGCTCCTCGGCATAGGCGCCGACGGTCGTCGCGTAGGCAACCCGGTCGCCGACCGCCACCTCGGTGACGCCCTCCCCGACGGCGATCACGTCGCCGGCCCCTTCGCTGCCCGGTATGAGCGGCATCGAGGGAGCCTTGTACAGGCCCGTGCGGAAGTAGACGTCAATGAAGTTGAGGCCGACGGCCTTGTGCCGGACCAGCGCCTCGCCCGGCCCCGGCTTCGGCTGCTCGACCTCGGTCCATTTCATGACCTCGGGTCCGCCACACGCCTCGATCCGTATCGCCTGAACCATGTCGCACCTCCCTTGCTACGCACGCCCCGTGGCGGGCACCGTATCAGCGGCGGCGACCTTTCGGAAGGGTCGACAGGCCGGCCTCGACGATGGCCTTCTGATCGATCCGGTATTGACGGTAAAGGTCTGGAATTGTTCCGGTTTGGCCGAAATGCTCGACACCCAGCGATTCCGTCGGATGGCCGCGCACGGCACCCAGCCAGGAGAGCGTCGCCGGGTGGCCGTCGAGCACGGTAACCAGCCGGGTTTCACGCGACAACGGCTCCAGCAACCGCTCGACATGCGAGAGGGGCGGATCTTCGCCGATCTGCCTCGCCTTCTGCGCCGCCTGCCAGCCGGCATTGAGACGGTCGGCCGACGTCACGGCCAGAAGCCCGGCACCGGGCGAGAGTTCCAGCAACTGTCCGAGCGCCGAGGCGGATTCCGGCGCCACCGCGCCGGTATAGACGACGGCGAGATCGGCGCCCTCGGCGGGCGGGCGCATCCAGTAGCCGCCCTGAATGATGCCTTCGCGCAAGTCGTCGGTCATCTCGCGGATCGGCTGGTCGACCGGCCGGGTCGACAGGCGCAGATAGACCGAGCCGCCTTCGCGCTCGTGGAGCCAGTCGCCCTTCCCTGCCTTGGCGCCGCGCTGAATGTAGTTGAAGGCCCACTCGAGGATGACGGCGAGCTCGTCCACGTAGGCCGGCTCGAAGTAGGCCAGACCGTCCTGCGCCATGCCGATCAGCGGCGTGCCGACGGACTGGTGCGCGCCGCCCTCCGGCGACAGCGTGATGCCCGACGGCGTCGCGACAAGGATGAAGCGGGCGTCCTGGTAGCAGGCGTAGTTCAGCGCATCGAGGCCACGAGCGATGAACGGATCGTAGAGCGTGCCGATGGGCAGCAGGCGCTCGCCGAACAGGGAATGCGACAGACCGAGCGCGCCGAGATTGAGGAACAGGTTGTTCTCGGCGATCCCGAGCTCGATGTGCTGTCCGGTCGGGCTCATGTCCCATCGTTGCGCCGACATGAGCTTGCGTTCCTTGAACACGTCAGTGCGCGGCTCGCGGGCGAAGATGGCGCGGCGATTCACCCAGGGGCCGAGATTGGTCGAGACGGTAACGTCCGGTGACGTGGTCACGACGCGGTCGGCAAGCTCGGTATCGGACTTGGCGATGCCGTCGAGGATCTTGCCGAAGCCTTCCTGCGTCGACATGGCGCCGCGGATCGTCGGCAATGGCAGGTGCGGCACATCGATATGAGCGGCCTCCAGCCTGCGCCGGCCCTTTGCGTTGAAGGGCGCCGCGGCGAGCAGCTTCTCGAGCGCCGCCTTGCCCAGGCCGAGACCGGCGGCCGGCTCCCATTCTTCGCCGGGCGCGATCCCGTTGGCCTCGCGGAAGCCTTCCATCTGCTCCCTGGTCATCAGGCCGGCGTGGTTGTCCTTGTGGCCCTGGAATGGCAGTCCGTGCCCCTTGATCGTGTAGGCGATGAAGCACACCGGCTTGTCGCTGGGCGCGGACTCGAAGGCCTCGACCACGCTCTCCATGCAGTGACCGCCGAGATTGGTCATCAGCTTGTGCAGGCTGTCGTCGTCGAGAGCGTCGATGATCTTCAGCGTATCGGGTTCGTCCGACAGGTCTGCCTTCAGCTGGTTGCGGAAAGCGCCGCCGCCCTGGAAGACGAGCGCCGAATAGAGCATGTTCGGGCAATCGTCGATCCAGCGCCGCAGCGCCTCGCCGCCAGGCTTCTGAAACGCCGCTTCCTGCAGCTTGCCATACTTGATCATGACGACGTCCCATCCGAGCGCGCGGAACACGTCGGCATGCTTCTGGAACAGGGCGTCGGAGACGACGGAGTCGAGGCTCTGGCGGTTGTAGTCGATGACCCACCAGCAGTTTCGCAGGTCGTGTTTCCAGCCTTCGAGAAGGCACTCGAAGATATTGCCTTCGTCCAGCTCCGCGTCGCCCAGGAGCGCGACCATGCGGCCTTCCGGCCAGTCGGGCATCCAGCCGTGCGCGCGCACGTAGTCCTGCGCCAGGCTGGCAAACGCCGTCACCGCGACGCCGAGGCCGACCGAACCGGTCGAGAAATCGACGTCGTCGGTGTCCTTGGTGCGCGAAGGATAGGACTGGACACCGCCGAAGCCGCGGAAATTCTCCAGCTTGTCACGGGTCTGATGGCCAAACAGGTACTGGATCGCGTGGAAGGCGGGACTGGCATGCGGCTTGACGGCAATGCGGTCCTCGGGACGCAGCACCCGGAAGAACAGCGCGGCCATGACCGTCGACAGCGAGGCCGACGACGCCTGATGGCCTCCGACCTTGAGGCCGTCGGTATTGTGCCGGACATGGTTGGCGTTGTGGATGATCCAGGACGACAGCCACAGGATCTTTCGCTCGAGCATCTCCAGAGATGCGATATCGAGCAACTCTGACTTTCCCGCCTTTGCCGCCAGGGCCTTGGATCGAACAGCCACGGATCGCTCCTCCTACAGGGGTCGGTACAAACTATAGCGCGGTAGCGACCTTGGTCGACACGGCGACGGCGGGCGACCTGCACGGTCCGGCACCGTCGCGCTGGAAACCTCTGGCCGTCGTCATCCCCCCCTAGAGCCGATGCCGCGTTGACGCTGATGCCTGAAGGAATGCCAGCGACGGCGGGGTTTTAAATTGCTAACTTTGGCGCGATCGCTGAGCGATTTGGCAGAAAATTGCGCAGCACTCCAATGAAGCGACAAAAGACGATAGCCCAATCATGATCGATAGAATCGACCGCAAGATCCTTCGCGAACTGCAGGCCGACGGCCGCATCACCAACCAGGCGCTCGCCGAGAAAGTCGGCCTGTCGCCGTCGCCCTGCCTGCGCCGGCTGCGCAAGCTCGAGGACGACGGCGTGATCCGCGGCTATACCGCAACCGTCGACCAGGACCGCTACGGCCTGCCGATCAACGCCTTCGTCTCGGTGCGGCTGACGCGCCAGACCGAGGACGAAATTAGCGAGTTCGACAAGGCGATCGCCGATTGCGAAGAGGTGCTCGACTGCTATCTGATGACGGGAACGCGCGACTATTTGCTGCGCGTGGTCGCGTCGAGCCTCGAAGCCTACGAGCGATTCCTCAAGACGCGGCTCACGCGCCTGCCCTGTGTCGGCAGCATCGAGACGAGTTTCGCCCTCGGCACCATCAAGAAGACGGCGGTATATCCGGCGCTGTCGGACTGACTACTGCGCCCGCCGGGCACGGCGATTGCGGCGCGCGAGCACGTTGATCACCTCGACCCCGGCCGAAAACGCCATGGCGAAGTAGATGTAGCCGCGCGGAATGTGGAAGCCGGCACCGTCGGCGATCAGGGCGACGCCGATCAGGAGCAGGAACGACAAGGCCAGCATCTTGGTCGTGGGATGTTCCTTGATGAACTCGGAGACCGGACCGGAGGCCAGATACATCACGGCGACGGCGATCATGACCGCCGCGACCATGATCTCGATGTGCTGGGCCATGCCGATGGCGGTGACGATCGAGTCAATCGAGAACACCAGATCGATGACGATGATCTGGCCGACGATCACGGCGAAGGCGGCCGATGCCGACGCGGCGGCCGAATGGTCGTCGCCCTCGATGCCGGTGTGTATCTCCATCGTGCCCTTGACCAGCAGGAACAGGCCGCCGGCGATCAGGATCAGGTCGCGCCAGTTCACGGCCTCGCCGAAAACGACGAACAGCGTGGAGGTAAGCCCCATCAGCCATGTGAGCGTGAAGAGAAACAGAATGCGGAAGATCAGCGCCAATGCCAGGCCGACCTGCCGCGCGATGCGGGCACGGTGCTCCGGCAGCCGGCTGACCAGGATCGAGATGAACACGACATTGTCGATCCCGAGTACGATCTCCATGGCCGTCAGGGTGGCCAGCGCGGCCCAGGCATTGGGATCGGACAGCAACGCGATCATGGAACGCTCCGCATCGTGGCTGGTGGCAACCGCCCTCCGGCACAAGGGGCGGCCGGCCCGGAATCAGGACTTCGCAGCCTAACAAAACGCGCGCGGCGATTTAAAGTTCTGGATCTAGTCGGTCGACCCGAACAACGTGCGCCAGAGGCTGACGCCGAAGAGATAGACCAGCGCGGCGGCCAGACCGGCCTTCACCCAGTCCGCGGGATCGAGGTCCTGCAGGATGGCGATCAGCGCCAGCGGGATGGACGCCAGCGTGACCAGCAGGGAGGCGTGGCGGAACTTCGCCACCCGGACCGGATGGATGAACATGACCGGAAAGAAGGTGAGCAGCCCGAAGGCGATGGTCGATGCCATGACCAGTTCGGGACCGGAGTCGAACACCATCCAGTAAAACAGCACCAGATTCCATACGGCCGGGAAGCCGATGAAGTAGTTGTCGGGGCTCTTCTGGGCCCGTTTGGCGAAGAAACCGGCGGACGACAGGCAGATGATCGCCGCCCCGAACAGGCCAAAGCCGTCCGGGAACAGACCGGCCGCCACGGCCGCGTAGGCGGGAATGAACACGTAGGTCAGGTAGTCGACGACGAGATCGAGGATCTCGCCGTTCCAGCCGGGCAGAACCCGGGTGATGCCGACCTTTCTGGCGAGCGGACCGTCGATCCCGTCGACGAAGAGCGCGAAACCGAGCCAGGCGAACATCAAGGGCCAGTCACCCTGCACGGCCGCGATCAGGGACAGAAACGCCCAGACCACACCGGACGCGGTCAGGGCGTGGACTGCCGCAGCGGCAAGCCTGCGTTCATGACTGGCAACGTCGCCCATCGCGCCTACTTACGGTCCCCGCCACTCGATCCGGCACAACTCGGCACTGCGGCCCTCGAAATTCCAGTTCCGGCCGAAGCCTCGCATCCGGCTCTTGTCGGCCTTGCTTACCGTGATTTCGGGGGCGATCCAGTACTGGCTGTTCGTGATCACCACCTCCTTGTCCCGATCGTTGCCGGCGACCGGCGTAATGGCGCCGTCGATGATCTTGGGCACCTTCACGATACGCGTATCGCCGTCCATCGTATAGGTGACGGGCGCTTGCTGAACGCCGAGGAAGCGGCTGACGAGGATCGACAGAAGACCGGTGGTGCCGCCGGCACGGCCGGAGAATATGCGGGTCAGCGCCCGCACAGCCTGGATGCCGGCCTTCTCGTCGATGAAAAGGGCCGCGGTCCAGTTGCCGCGCGACATCAGGCCCGGGATCTCCAGCATCGCGGCGACGTTGATGCCGGACAGGTCGGTGTCTCCGTGGTGGCCGTCGTCGATGCGCACGCCGAACCACGCCAGGCAATAGTCCTCCGTGGGAGGATGCTGACCGAGCGACAGAACGCAGGGACAGAAAACCGTACAGTTACAACTCAGCGCCAGTTCGCCGTTGATCGACCAGGACTCGGACACGCACCTTCTCCCTGTTTATCTTGACTTTATCATAGCCCGTCGAGGGACAGACCTGCTATCGCGGCCGCGGCCCATGCCAGCAGAACCACGCCGATCGCACGGCTGAACCACCGTGCTCCCAGCAATTTCTCCACGGTCATGACCACCGTGAGGATGGCGATCCACACGATATTCATGGTCCCGACCGCGAACATCACCAGCATCAGTGCCCAGCAGCACGCCAGACAGTGCAATCCCTCGCGAAGGCCCAGGCGGAATACACCACCGGCTCTTTCCGTCCAGTTAGCGAACAGGAACGGAAACGGATTGGAGCATTTGATCAGGCAGGCGGCTTTCTGATTGGTGAACTGATAAATGCCGGCGCCCGCCAGAACGGCGATCGAGAGGCCGGTGGTCGCGATCGCGCCCGTCGTCGAAACGGCGCCGATATAGCCCAGGACCCATTCCAGCCCGGTCGCGAAGACCGCGAACGTCGACCAGATCGTCAGGTATCCGAGCGCCAGAACCACCGGAGAAACGACGCGTCGGCCCTTCTCGGCGGCGGTATCGGCAATTTCCGCATAGGTGCGCAGCATCGGCGTCGCGGTCGGCAGCATCATGGCGATGCCCATGGCGAGCCACATGGTGACGTGCAGGACGACCGTCTCGCCGGACCAGTCCGCGGCGCTTGCCGTACAGGCGGCGACAAGCCGGGAAAGCCAAGGGCTCGAGGCCAATAGCGGGAAGGCAACGGCGTCGAGGCCGGCCCACGCCGAGAACCGGTCGAGAACAGCCATGCCGGGGCCGAGCGATCCGAAGGTCGCTCCAAGCCCGATCGCCATGGCCAGAACGGCGATATAGGCCCAGGCGATGACAACCATGACGGTGAGCATCACCCAGGCGACGCGCCTGGGGTTCGCGCTTGCCGTGGCCATTATCGCCGCGGTGCCCCGAAGGTGTCTCAGTCGTCCGTCAGTCTCGGCGGCCAAGGCCCGCCCCTCGATCTTGAATTGGTCCACGCTCCAAGCTCAAATCACGGCGCGGTCCGGATTGCAACGCGCGCCTGAAGCGAAGGTTATTGCAGCGCAATCGGTGGTGTGCGGCAACGGGCGCGGTGACGCAGCCGCGATTTGGCGATATTCCCTGATCGGGAAGAGAATCTGCAATGCCAGAGAACGGTACGGAATTGGATGTAATCGTCGCAGGCGGCGGGCCCGCCGGGCTCTCGGCCGCGCTCGCCCTCGGCCGAAGCGGTGCGCGTGTAGTGGTCGTCGATCCCCTCGCCGATCCGGCAAAGGACCGGCGCACGTCCGCGCTGATGGTCGCCTCGGTGGCGCTTCTCACCGAGTTGGGCGTGTGGGCGGCTTGCGTCGACGAGGCCGCGCCGCTCGCGCGTATGCGGATCATCGACGATACCGGCCGGCTTTTCCGGGCCCCGACCGTGGATTTTTCCGCCAGCGAGATCGGCGAAGAGGCGTTCGGCTGGAACATCCCGAATTCGGTCCTGGTCGCGGCCCTGCGACGCCGTATCTCCGACTATCCTTCTGTCCGGATCATCAACGGAACGATTAACGGCGTCGATCTCGACGAGGACGCGGCGCGGGTTGCCCTGGCCGACGGCGAAACGCTGACGGCACAACTGATCGTCGCGGCCGACGGGCGCCGTTCCTTATGCCGCGCCGCCGCCGGCATCGATGTCGACGAATGGGCCTACGATCAGGCCGCGATCGTCCTCAACCTGACACATCAGAAGCCGCACGGTTTCGTCTCGACCGAGTTCCATCGTCCACCGGGGCCGTTCACGCTGGTGCCGCTGCCGGGCAACCGATCGAGCCTCGTCTGGGTGGAACCGCGCAAGATGGCCGAGGTGTTGTCCGAGTTCGACGACGACTCCCTCGCGCGGGACATCGAGCGCATCAGCCACCGCGTTCTCGGCCGGGTCGAAATCGACGGGCCGCGGGGGCTCTATCCCCTGTCCGGTCTGGTACCGCGCCGGTTCGCCGCGAACCGGGTCGCGCTCGTCGGCGAGGCTGCCCATGTGGTGCCGCCAATCGGCGCTCAGGGGCTCAATCTGGGCCTGCGCGATGCGGCTTCGATCGCCGAGGTCGTCGAAGACGCGCGTGCGGCAGGCGACGATCTGGGCGGTGATACCGCTTGCAACGCCTACGACGCCGCTCGCCGCGTCGACGTCATGTCGCGGGCCGGTGCCATCGATCTGCTAAACCGTACGCTGATCGCCGGATTCCTGCCCACGCAAATGCTGCGTTCGGCCGGCATCGCGGCGCTCGGTGGCGTCGGGCCACTGCGGCGCTTCGCCATGCGCGAGGGCGTCGCGCCGCGATACCGCCTGCCGCGGCTCATGCGGGGCGAGACCTAGCCTCGTCGTTCACCCGGCCGTGCCGCCTTCATCGTCGGCTCCGAGTGCCGGGGCCGTTTTCGCATCCGTCCTGTCCCCACGGAACTGAGGGGCGACCGGCACTGGCATTGCCGGAATACGCTTGCCCTGATCGTTCTCCAGAACGTAGTCGAACAGGCCGCGTTCGAGGAAATGCGGATCGCGAACCGCTTCGTCGAGCGTGCGGATGACGTTCGTCGCACAGTCCTGCCCGTCGAAGACCTGCCGCCACTCCTCCGCCGCCCGGTTGCCTATGATCGCCCGCAGCGCTCCGGTGGTCGCCTCCGGGTCGACGCTGTCGTCGCGCAGTCTTTCCTCGAGGCCGACGAGGTCGCACAGCGTGTTCCAGAACTTCTGTTCCAGTGCGGCCACTGCGACGAATCGGCCATCCCGCGTCGGGAAGATCTGGTAGCGCGGAGAGCCGCCTGTCAGCATCGCATCGCCGTTGCCCGGCCAGTCTCCCAGGGCATTGCCGAGGCCCAAGGCCCACCAGGCATAGGTGAACATCGTATCGGCCATGGCGATGTCGATATAGGCGCCCTCGCCGCTTGCGTTGCGACGCAGAAGCGCCAGCAGGATATTGATCACGGTCGGCATGGTGCCGCCACCGATATCGGCGATCAGCGCGGGCGGAACGACGGTCTTGCCGGTGTTGCCGAAGGACAGCGATAACAGCCCGGTCTCGGCGATGTAATTCAGGTCATGTCCGGCCACATAGGCCTTGGGACCATGCTGGCCGTAGCCGGTGATCGAGCAATAGACGATGTTGGGCCTGATCTTGCGAACGGTGTCGTAGTCCAGTCCGAGGCGGGCCATGACACCTGGCCGGAACTGCTCGATCAATACGTCGCTCTCGGCGATCAGCGGCTCGATGCGCGAGAGCGCCGCCTTGTCCTTCAGGTCGACGGTGACGCTCTTCTTGCCGCGGTTCAAAAGACTGAACTGGATCGATTCAGCACCCCAGCGGGGAGCGTACCGACGAATTTCCTCGCCCTCCGGGCGCTCGACCTTCGTCACGTCCGCGCCGGCTTCGGCGAGGATAAGCCCGGCCAGCGGGCCCGGCAGAAGCGTCGTGAAATCGAGTACCTTAATGCCAGAAAGCGGCTGCACGATTATCCCCCGGACTATCTGCGGCTCGCCGGCGGAGCCGCGAACCGTCGGCTCAAGGAAAGAGGTCGGCCGGCACCATATCGTTGGCCACGAGGTATAGCACGGTCGTCAGCGTGAACACCGAAATGATAGTGCCGAGCAAAATGCTGCTCGAGGCGCGTTCGATATAGACGTTGTACTGTTGGGCGAGCACGAAGACATTGAGCGCCGGCGGCAAAGCCGACATCAGCATTGCCGTATAGACCCAGACCGGCTCGAAATCGCCGACGAAACTCAAGAAGACCAGCACCAGAAACGGGTGCAGGATCAGCTTGATGAAGGCCAGGACCGGCAGTTCCCGCGGTATGCGCTTCAGCGGCCGCAGCGCCACCGTCACCCCCATCGCGAACAGGGCGCAGGGTGCCGCCGCGGAGCGCAAATAGGTCAGCATCGTATTGATCACCTCGGGCGGCTCGAAGCGGAAATAGGCGGCAAGCACGCCGGCGATGGTCGCCAGGATGAACGGGTGGAGCACGATGCGCCGGACAATCCCGATCGCCATCGACAGGCCGCCGACGTGATCCTCGCGGCCGAGCGCCATCAGGAGCGGCACCAGGGTGAACAGCAGCGTGTTGTCGAAGCAGAAGATCAGAGCGGTGGGAACGGTCGCCGCCGGCCCGAGCGCAGCGAGCGTGATGCCCGGGCCCATGTAGCCGATGTTCGAATAGCTGCCGACGAGCGCCTGGATCGTGGCTTCCTGGACGTTGCCACGCGTCACCAGCCAGCCGACCACGAAGGCGATCACGAAGACGCAGTAGGTGGCGAAAGTCGTCGTCATGACGAACGACCACTGCGCCAGTTCCTCGAAGGGCGTCTGGGCGAGCAGCTGAAAGAACAGCGCCGGAAGCGCGAAATAGACGATGAAGATGTTGAGCCAGGCCAGGCCCTCGGCCGGATGCTTTACGATCTTCCCGCCGAGAAAGCCGAGGAAGATCAGCCCGAAGAAGGGCATCGCCAGCGAGATTACCTGTTGCAAGCCGCTATGTCCCGTCGCGTGGCCGGCCGAGGCCCTTCCATTCGCCTAGCGCCTTTGCGCCGGGACGGTCAACGCCGTGCTGTTGCTGCACTGCGGTAAAACGGTTGCATTGCGGGTTGACCAACGACATGGTGGCGCCCGCCAAACGTCATGAGATCGACAGGACCGACGACACGATGAAACTCCCGCGCAACTTCTATCGCCCCCTCGCCGTTGGCGCTCCGGAGCCGTTTCGGGACATGCCCGTCCGCGCCGAGAGGATGATCCATTTTGTTCCCCCGCATATCGAGAAGGTGCGCGCCAAGATCCCCGACATCGTGAAGCAGGTCGATATCGTGCTGGGGAACCTGGAGGACGCCATTCCGGCCGATGCCAAGGAAGCCGCGCGCGCCGGCTTCATCGAGATGGCCGAGGCCAACGACTTCGGCGAGACCGGCCTGTGGACGCGGATCAACGCCCTGAACAGCCCGTGGGTGCTCGACGACATCGTCGAGATCGTCGGTGCGATCGGCGACAAGCTCGACGTGATCATGCTGCCCAAGGTCGAAGGCGCGTGGGACATCCACTATCTCGACCAGCTGCTGGCGCAGCTCGAGGCGCGTCACAGCCTTACGAAGCCGATCCTGATCCACGCGATCCTGGAGACGGCCGAAGGCGTCAACAATGTCGAGGCGATCGCCGCGGCCAGCCCGCGGATGCATGGCATGAGCCTGGGCCCCGCCGACCTCGCCGCGTCGCGGGCGATGAAGACGACCCGCGTCGGCGGCGGTCATCCGGGATATTCGGTCCTGCCCGATCCGGTCGAGGGCTCGGCACGGCGCGGCGTCCAGCAGGATCTCTGGCACTACACGATCGCGCGCATGGTCGATGCCTGCGCGGCCAACGGTCTGAAGGCGTTCTACGGCCCGTTCGGCGATTTTTCAGACCCGGACGCCTGCGAATCCCAGTTCCGCAACGCCTTCCTCATGGGCTGCGCCGGGGCCTGGACTCTGCATCCCTCGCAGATCGATATCGCCAAGCGGGTGTTCAGCCCGGATCCGGAGGAAGTGAAGCTCGCCGCGCGCATTCTCGAGGCGATGCCCGACGGGACGGGCGCCGTGATGATCGACGGCAAGATGCAGGACGACGCCACCTGGAAGCAGGCGAAGGTCATGGTCGATCTGGCCAAGCTCGTCGCGCGCAAGGATCCGGAACTGGCGGGCGCCTACGGCTTCGCGTGATGCGCCGCACTTGACAGTGTTCGGCGCCGCAACAACAATTCGGCTGTAATCTCAAGCGATTAATTTCGCAAGTAACGCACGTTACGGTGCGCCGGTGACGAAATGATGATGCTAAGGACTGCAAAATACAGGATTGGCCAGGTCGTTCGGCACCGCGTCTACCCGTTCCGTGGCGTGGTCTTCGACGTCGACCCGACCTTCTCCAATACCGAGGAATGGTGGGAAGCGATCCCCGAGGACGTGCGGCCGAAGAAGGATCAGCCCTTCTACCACCTGTTCGCGGAGAACAGCGAAACCGAGTACATCGCCTACGTCTCGGAGCAGAATCTCCTGCCCGACGATACCGGCGAGCCGGTGCGCCACCCGCAGGTCGCCGAGGTCTTCGACGGGATCGAGGACGGCGTCTATCAGAGCCGCGAGGAACGCAGCCACTGACGTTTTTTGCGGACAGTATCCGCCGGAATCAAAAACGCGCGCCCGAAAGGACGCGCGTTTCTTGTTTGTGTAGACCGATAGACGGTTATTCCGTCGCGCCCTCGGCCGGCTGCGGCACGGTGCCGCCCTGATCGATCATCTTCTTGCGGGCTTCCTCGGCGCGCTTCTGCAGCTCTTCCTGCAGCTTCTGGCGCTGCTGGGCGAGCTCTTCCATCGGCACGGGCGGGCCGTCCCAGGTCTTGGTGAAGCCCATCAGCGTCAGGCCGATGCCGACGGCCTTGCCCTGATTGTTGATGACGAGAACGACGAGATTGGTGCCTTTCTTGAGGCTTTCGATGAACGCATCATCGATTTCCATCTCGGCGTAGCAGGCGTTCGGAAGGCAGATCACATACTTGCCGGCGACCTGCTTGCCTTCGTCGATCTGCATCCGGATGCCGGGCTGAATCAGCGTACCGAGCGGCACGGCGGCGCGGACGAGGCGCTTGCCTTCGGCCGTCTTGGTCTCCTGCACGGAGACCGACGCCAGGAACTCGCCCGTCTCGGTACGGACTTCCTGGGTGACGAGGCAGACATCCTCTTTGCTCTCATTAGCCTGGTCGGGGGCACACAGCTTGATCCAGCTGCCGAGCTTCTGACCGCTGGATGGAGCCTGAACAGCCGGCGCGGCCGGCGGCGTGCCGCCGGCGTCCTGCGCCGATGCGGGAGCCGAAGCCCAGGAGATTGCGATCGCGGCTGCGATCAGCGCACTGCCGACGCCTTTCAGGTGGCGGCGCGAATTCGATATGACGGGCAACATACGTGCTCCTCGAAACCTTCTGAAATTCCCTCGGGTATGTTGACCACGCTCGCGGATTATACGGGCATGGCGACACTCATGACGCTAGCTCGCGGCGAATTGCGGCGACAGCATGTCGGAGCCGAGCGCGGGCTACGCAATAGCGCGGATCGAGGCCGATTTCCAGCAACGTCAATCGAAATTCTGGGGTATCCCCTCAATCGCGACTTCGCCGGCCTGTGCATCGGCCTATGTTAATGTGACTGAACACGATTCGGACAGAGACCGGTCATCTTGCGTATGTTTTCGCGGTTTGGTCGCCCGTTTGGCCGCGGTTTATTGGTGGCGGCAGGTATTTTTCTCGCCTTTTCGACGGCTATCGGGACCCCGGCCGCCGAACCATCCCATGCGATCGCCATGCATGGCGAACCGCATTATGGCCCCGACTTCCGAAACTTCGCCTATGTCGATCCGGACGCGCCCAAAGGCGGCAGGCTGACGCTGGGCGTCGTCGGCAGCTTCGACAGCCTGAACCCCTTCATCGTCCAGGGCGCGCCGGCTAGGGGCTTGCGCGACTATGTCTTCGAATCGCTGATGACGCGTAGTCTCGACGAACCGTTCACGCTCTACGGACTGCTCGCGGAGAGCGTCGAGGTGCCGGATGACCGGAGTTCTGTGACGTTTCGGCTGCGGCCGGAAGCGCGTTTCTCTGACGGCAACCCGGTCCTGCCGGAACACGTGATCTTCTCCTGGGAACTGCTGATGAAAAAAGGCAGGCCCAATTTCCGCACCTACTATTCGCAGGTCGACAAGGCCGAGCAGCTCGACGAGCGGACCGTGCGGTTCACGTTCAAGGGCACGCCGGATCGCGAGATGCCGTTGATCATCGGCCTGATGCCGATCCTGTCGTTCGACCACTACCTGTTAGACGATTTCGAGCGCAGCGGAAACATTCAGCCGGTCGGCAGCGGTCCCTATGTGGTCGAACAGGTGAAATACGGGGAATCGATCACCTTTCGGCGCGACCCGAACTACTGGGGCCGCGATCTCGCGGTGAACCGTGGCCGGTTCAACTTCGACGAGATCAAATACGAATACTACCGAAACGACTCGACCCTGTTCGAAGCCTTCAAGAAGGGCCTGGTCGACGTCCTGGCCGAGGACAATCCCGCGCGCTGGGCGACAGAATATGCCTTTCCGGCGGCCAGGTCCGGCGACGTGATCCGCGAGGAGTTCGAGTCCGGCGTTCCGCGCGGCATGTCGGCGCTGGTATTCAACACCCGCAGACCGATCTTCGCCGACAAGCGGGTGCGCGAGGCGCTGCTGACGCTCTTCGACGGGGCCTGGATCGACAAGAGCCTTTATCACGGGCTCTATCAGCGCACACAAAGCTACTATCCGGGGTCCGATCTATCGGCCCACGGCCGACCGGCAAGCGCGCGCGAGCGCGAACTGCTGGCGCCATGGGCCGATCGGATCGCACCCGAGATCATGGAAGGCACCTACCAGGTTCCCGGATCCGACGGGTCCGGGCGCGATCGGGCGGCGCTGCGGCGCGCGATCCAGCTTCTCGAGGCGGCCGGATATGCGCTGGATGGCGGGGTGATGACCGACAAGGCGACGGGCAAGCCGCTCGCCTTCGAGATCCTCGTGGGAACGCCCGACCAGGAGCGACTCGCCCTCGCGTACGTCAACTTTCTCAAGCGAGCCGGGATCGCGGTCTCGGTCCGGCAAGTCGACAGCGCCCAGTTCGAGCGCAGACGCCAGACGTTCGATTTCGATATGATGCCTTATTTCTGGTTCTCGTCGCTGTCGCCGGGCAATGAGCAGAAATTCTACTGGGGCAGCGAGGCGGCGCAGACCGAAGGGACCCGCAACTACATGGGGGCCTCGGATCCCGCGATCGACGCCATGATCGAGGCGATGCTCGAAGCGCGCGATCGCGCCGAGTTTGTCGACGCGGCGCGCGCGCTGGACCGGATTCTGATGTCCGGCACCTATGTGGTCCCGCTTTTTCACCTGCCGAAGCAGTGGGTGGCGCGGCGGGCGCGTATCGGACACCCGGACCGTGTATCCTTGTACGGTTACGACCTCGATTCGTGGTGGGACCGCGACGCCGGGGAGCGGAGCGACTGAACGGGGCGATGGGGCGAACGGGATGATCCTGGTCGATCGGGAAGCGGCTCAGCATTACGTTTCCGCCGGTATCTGGGGAAAGATACCGCTGGACGGCATACTGGCGCGCAATGCGTCGGTTCGGCCGAATACGGTCGCGTTGGTCGACCGCGGCGATCGGGTCGGCTGGCGGAGGACGATCCCTTCGGAAATGACCTGGCGACAGATCGACCACATGGTTTCGGCCGTGTCCGCCCTGTTTCTCGATTTCGGTCTCAAGCAGGACGCAATCGTCGCAATTCAGCTTGGAAACACCGCGGAAGCGCTGATTGCGCATCTGGCCGCGCTTCGGGCCGGTCTGATCCCGGTCGCACTGCCGCTTATCGCGCGCGAGCACGAGCTGAAGGCCGCCTTCGAGAGGATTGCTCCGCTCGCCGTCATAACCGGAACGCGGATCGGGCCGAACGACCATTGCGATCTGATGATGCGCGTCGCGGCGGAGATTCTGTCGATCCGGCATATTTTCGCGTTCGGCGACGCGGTACCGGATGGCGTTTGTTCGCTGAACGAGGCCCTGCTTCCCAATGCGTCGTCGGAAGGCGGCAATGGCGCGCCGAGGCCTGGCAATCCGGCCGATCACGTGGCAATCGCCACGCTCGCCAATTGGGATAGCCGGCTGGAACCGGTGGCGCGCAGCCACAATCAGTGGCTGTCCGCGGCGACGGAAGTGATTCTGAATGCGCGGATCGGCCCGGACGCCGCCCTGGCAACGACGCTCCTGCCCTCGTCTCTCGCCGGGATCGCTTGCGGGCTGGGCGCCTGGCTCCTGTCGGGATGCCAGCTCATTCTGGTCATGCCGTTGACCTCCGCGGCATTCTGTCGGGAGATCGGCGGTTTGGCAGCGACCCATCTGGTGCTGCCCGGCAAGCTCGCCCATCTCGCCGCGCGGCTCGATCCGGAGCGCCGTACGCGCCTGATCCGCTACTGGTGTTCGCCCGAGGCTTTTGATCCCGCGCAGGGATCGGTCCACGCCGACACGACGATGACCGATGTGGTTTCGCTGGACGAAATGGCGCTGACCGCCGGCTCGGGACGGCGGACTCTCGTTCTGCCGATCGCGCCCGTCGACAGCCCGGTGGACGATGCCGAGGCCGGTATCGAGGCAGATACGAGCGCCCCGCAGGCGGCGCTTTTGACGGCCCGAATGCCGGGCGCCATGGTCCGTGCGGGGAGCGGACTGATGCCCGGCGCGCTCATGAGCGGCGCGCTTCTGCTGGGCGGACCGCAGGTGCCGACAGCCCCGTTGCGCGCCGGCGATACCGATTTCGACGAGTCGTACCGTTTCGCGCCTCATCCCGACGGCTTTCGCGAGACCGGCCTGCGGTGCCGGCGCGTCGACGACGGGCCGCCGATGCTCGCCGTGCAAGGGCACCGCACGGAGACCTTCGTCACCGGCGGCATGGCGGTCGGCGCCGACAGCCTCGACACGGTCTTCAGGGCCTATGACGGTTTCGCCGACGCCGCGGCGGCGAGCGTTGCGGATCCGCTGTTCGGCGAGCGCATCGTCGCCGCCGTCGTGCCCAAGCCCGGCATGGACTGCTCGCTCGCGGCGTTCCGCGCTTATCTGCGCAGAATTGGTGTCGCCCCGTACATGGTCCCCGATCGCATCATTGCGGTTGCGGAAATCCCCCGCACCGGGACCGGTTCCGTTCTGCGGTCCGCGATCGCGACAAGCCTAGCGGCATGACGGACGCCGTATCGGCCTCAGTCTACGGCGGTCCGCCGCCGCCCGCGCATTTCAACATCGCGCAGGCCTGCCTGCGATACCAAACCGGGGCGTCGCCAGATAAGCCCGCGCTCGTCGTCGCGCACGATCCGGCCGACGGTTCGGCTGACGAGGTCTGGACCTATGCCCGCCTCGAGGATGCGGTACTGCGCGTTTCCACGGTGCTGTTGGCTATGGGTGTCAAGAAGGGCGACCGGATCCTGCTCCGGCTCGGCAATACGGCCGGGATGGCGATCACGTTTCTCGCCGCAACCGCGATCGGGGCGATCGCTATTCCGCTGTCGTCGCAGCTCACCGGCGCCGATATCGCCTTCATGGCAGAAGATACGGAGCCCGCTCTGATCGTCGTCGCGAGCGACCTTCCGATCGGCGATGCCGGGCGCGACAGGCGCGTGGTCGAAGAAGCCAACCTTCTCGCACGGGCCGAAACGGCCGACCGGGCCGCCTATCTGGACACCGCCTGCGACGATCCCGCTTACCTGGTCTATACGTCGGGGGCGACATCGCGGCCCAAGGGCGTGCTGCATGGGCAGCGGGCGCTATGGGGCCGGCGACCGATGTATGCCGGTTGGTACGGCATCTGCGCGACCGACATCGTCCTGCACGCGGGGACCCTCAACTGGACCTATACGCTCGGCACCGGCCTGCTCGACCCGTTGGTCAATGGCGCCACCGGCGTCGTCTTCACCGGAGACCGCAGGCCAGACATCTGGCCCGCGCTGATCGACCGGTTTCAAGCAACGTTATTCGCTGCCGTTCCAACGGTCTATCGTCAAATCCTGAAGTATTGCGCGATGTCCCCGTCGGCGGTGCCGACGCTGCGTCATGGGCTTGCCGCCGGAGAGCCGCTGCGCCCCGAGATCGCGAACGCATGGCACCAGGCGACCGGTCGGCGGATCTTCGAGGCCTTCGGCATGAGCGAGGTGTCGACCTACATTTCGACGCCGCCGACCGAGACACCGCGCCCGGGCTCACCCGGCAGGCCGCAGGATGGACGGGCGGTTGCGATCCTACCGCTCGAGGAGGGAACCAAGCCCATAGGGCGCGGCGAAACCGGTCTGATCGCGGTGCACCGCTCCGACCCGGCGTTGATGATCGGCTACTGGAACCGGCCGGACGAGGATCCCTTTCGCGGCGACTGGTTCGTGACCGGAGACCTCGCCGTCATGGACGAAGATGGCTACGTCTGGCCCAAGGGGCGCGGCGACGACGTGATGAAGGTGATGGGCTATCGCGTCTCGGCGGCCGAGGTCGAGGATGTCCTATGCGCCGCTCCCGGCGTGGCGGAGGTGGCGGTCGTCGCAATCGAGCCCAGGACCGGCGTCTCGGTCATCCGCGCCTGCGTCGTGGCGCAGGACGGAGCCGCGCTCGCTCCCGAAAAAGTGCTCGAATTTGCGCGTTCGCGCCTTGCCGCCTACAAAGTACCACACGAGATTGTGGTGACGGGCGCTTTGCCACGCACCGCCAACGGCAAGATCCAGCGGGCAAAGCTGCGCGACCCTATAGCCTGACCGTCCGCGCCTTGAAGCCCGCGGGCCAAGAAGGAGGACAGCCATGCCGACACCGGTCCAGCTCGATGTGATCTCCGACACGATCTGCCCGTGGTGCTACATCGGCAAGCGACGGCTGGAAAAGGCGCTGAAGCAGCGCCCGGATGTCGATGTCGATATCCGCTGGCGGCCCTACCAACTCGATCCGACCATTCCAGCCGGAGGGGTCGATCGGCGCGAATACCTGGAGACCAAGTTCGGCGGGCCGGACCGGGCCAAGGCCATCTACGACCGCGTCCGCGAGGCGGGGGCCGAGGAAGACATTCCGTTCTCGTTCGAGACGATCCAGCGCACGCCGAATACTATCGATTCCCACCGCATCATCCGCTGGGCCGCGACAGCCGGCACACAGGACCAGGTCGTCGAGCGGCTGTTCCAGCTCTATTTCATCGAAGGCGGCAACATCGAGGATCCCGAGACGTTGATCGGCGTCGCCCGCGAGGCGGGAATGGATGCTGACCTTGTTACGGAACTGCTCGGCGGAGACGCGGACGTGGAGCTGGTGCAACGGGAAATCCGGACGGCGCAGAAGATCGGGGTGACCGGCGTCCCCTGCTTCATCTTCGCCAACAGTTTCGGGGTCATGGGCGCGCAGCCGCCGGATGTCCTCGCCGACGCAATCGACCGCGCGCTGGCGCAGCCGTCCGAACCGCAAGGCTCCGAAGCGTCCGCCTGAGCACGTTTCAGGCCCCCAATTGCAGCAACCGCGCCCCCTCTGCCGGCGCGCGTTTCGGCCATTATCGAATTCCGACATAGTATCGGTATTCCCGCGGACCGATTCCGGGGCATCTGCGCCGGTTTTAGCGCGCGACGCGGTCCGTAAAGGGGCTTTCCGGGCCGATCGAACAGGGGCACTGCATGAGCGAGATCACCGCGCCGACCGAAAGCCGACTGGCGCATTTCCCCGTCGCCTTCTTCGCAATCGTGATGGGGCTTTCCGGAGTAACCCTTGCCTACCGGGCTTCGGAACATGCGCTCGGCGTGGACAATGGCGCCTCTCAGGTCGTCCTGATCGCTACGATCTGCGTCTTCCTCGTCATTTCGGCGTTCTATGCCGCCAAAGCGTTCACCTGGACCGAGCGCGTCAGGGCGGAATGGGACAATCCCCTGCAGATCGCGTTCTTTCCGGCGATCTCGATTTCGGTTCTGCTGATCGCCACCGCGATGGCGCCGATCTGGCCGGAGACGGCGCGGCCGATCTGGTTCGTCGGCATGCTTGCACAGGGGCTGCTGAGCCTCGTGGTGGTCGCCAACTGGATCGGCCACCGTACCTTCCAGCAGATGCATCTGACACCGGCCTGGTTCATCCCCGCCGTCGGCAACATTATCGTGCCGGTCGCCGGGGTCGGGTTCGGCTATCCGGATATTTCCTGGCTGTTCTTCTCGGCCGGGCTGATGTTCTGGATCGTACTGCTGACGCTGGTGTTCAACCGGCTGGTCTTCCACGATCCCCTGCCCGGCCGCCTGGTGCCGACGCTGGTCATCCTCATCGCGCCGCCGGCGGTCGGCTTCGTCTCCTACCTCCAGCTCGGCGGCGACCTCGATCCCTTCGCCCTGATCCTGCTCAATGTCGGCTACGTCTTCGCCGGCATCGTCATCACGCAGGTACCGAAGTTCCTGACACTGTCGTTCGCGCTGTCGTGGTGGGCGCTGTCATTCCCGATCGCGGCGCTGTCGATCGCCTCGCTCGTCTACGCGGAACGAACCGGCTCGCAGGCGCACCAGACGATCGGGCTCGTGCTGGTCGGCATCCTGACCGTCCTGGTCGCCGGACTGGCGGTGCGCACGATCAAGGCGATCGGCGGAAACGAGATCTGCAAACCCGAATAGCCGCGGCCTTGACCAACTGCGGCGTTCAGGCGGCGTTTTCGGTCGTTTCCACCAGCGACACGATCCGGCGCAGGATCGTGGTGGTCCCGCGCAAGCGGTCCTCCGGCGTCGCCCAATCGCGCAACAGCACGATGGTGTGGTCGGAGCGGATCTTGGCGCGATGGCCTTCCTCGCCGACGAACTGGACCAGGCCCTGCGGGTTGGCGAAGCGGTTGTTCCTGAGGCCGATGACGAGCCCCTTCGGCCCCGCCTCGAGGCGATCGATGCCGGCGTCGCGGCACAGGATCTTGACCCGCACCACGTCGAGGAGCTGATCGGCTTCGGTCGGCAGGCGGCCGAACCGGTCGGCGAGTTCCGCGCCGAACGACTCCACCTCCAACTCGTCCGAAAGCTGCGACAGGCGCCGGTACAGCCCGAGGCGGACATCGAGGTCGGGCACGTAGTAGTCCGGGATCAGCACCGGCGTACCGAGCGTGATCTGCGGCGACCACTGGCCTTCCTCGACCTCGCCGCCCTCCTTGAGGCTGGCGACTGCTTCTTCCAGCATCGACTGGTAGAGCTCGTAGCCAACTTCGCGGATATGGCCGGACTGCTCCTCGCCGAGCAGGTTGCCGGCACCGCGGATGTCGAGATCGTGGCTCGCCAGCATGAAACCGGCGCCCAGCGTATCGAGCGACTGCAGGACCTTGAGGCGTTTTTCCGCCCCGGCGGTCAGCTTGCGTTTCGCCGGCACCGAGAAATAGGCGTAGGCGCGGGCCTTGGAGCGGCCGACGCGGCCGCGCAGCTGATAGAGCTGCGACAGGCCAAACATGTCGGCACGATGCACGATCAGGGTATTGGCGGTCGGAACGTCCAGGCCCGACTCGACGATGGCGGTCGACAGAAGCACGTCGTAACGACCGTCGTAGAAGGCGCCCATGATGTCATCGAGCTGGGCCGGCGGCATCTGGCCGTGGGCGACGGCGACCTTCACCTCCGGCACGGATTCGCGCAGGAAGGCCGCGTTCTCCTCGAGATCGGAGATGCGCGGGCAGACGAAGAAGGTCTGCCCCCCGCGATAGTGCTCGCGCAGGATCGCCTCGCGTAGCACCACCGCGTCGAAGGGCGTGACGAAGGTGCGAACCGCAAGCCTGTCGACCGGCGGCGTGGCGATGATCGACAGTTCGCGGATGCCGGTGAGCGCCAGTTGGAGGGTGCGCGGAATCGGCGTCGCCGTCAGAGTCAGGACGTGAATCTCGGCGCGCAGATCCTTCAGCCGTTCCTTGTGGCTGACGCCGAAATGCTGCTCCTCGTCGACGATGACGAGACCGAGATCGCGGAACGTCACCGACTTGCCGAGCAGCGCGTGGGTGCCGATGACGATGTCGATATCGCCGGACTTGAGGCCCTTCTTGGTCTCGCCGAGTTCCTTCGAGGTGGCGAGCCGCGACGCCTGGCCGATATTGACGGGAAAGCCGCGGAAGCGCTCGACGAATGTCTTGTAGTGCTGGCGGGCAAGCAGGGTCGTCGGCACGACGACGGCGACCTGGCGGCCGGACAGCGCGGCGACGAAGGCCGCCCTCAGTGCCACCTCGGTCTTGCCGAACCCGACGTCTCCGCAAACGAGGCGGTCCATCGGATTGCCGCTCGCCAGATCCTCGAGCACGGCGGTGATCGCCTGTTCCTGGTCTTCGGTCTCCTCGTAGGGGAACCGCGCGCAGAACTCCTCGAAGGCGCCTTCCGGCGTCGTCATGACCGGCGCGGGGCGCATCGTGCGCGCGGCGGCGATGCGGATCAGCGCCTCCGCCATCTCGCGCAGGCGCTCCTTCATCTTCGCCTTGCGCGCCTGCCAGCCGTGGCCGCCGAGCTTGTCCAGCTGGGCGGTCGCGTCCTCAGAGCCGTAGCGCGACAGGAGCTCGATGTTCTCCACGGGCAGGAACAGCTTGTCGCCGCCGTGATAGTGGAGCTCCAGACAATCGTGCGGCGCTCCCGCGGCCGTGATCGTCTGCAGGCCGATGAAGCGGCCGATGCCGTGATCGACATGGACGACATAGTCGCCGGGCGAAAGGCTCGTCAGCTCGGTCAGGAAGTCGGCGGCACGCTTGCTCTTGCGTTTCGGTCGGACGAAACGGTCGCCGAGAATGTCCTGCTCGCCGATGACGACGAAGGACGGCGCCTCGAAGCCGCGCTCGATGCCCAGCACCGTGAGCGCCACCCTGCCCGGCTGCAGTTTCTGTGCATCGGGCCAATCGTCGGCGACCGCGAGGCCTTCCAGGCCATGATCGGCCAGCATGTCGCCCATCCGGTCGCGAGAGCCTTCGCTCCAGCAGGCGACGATGACACGGCGATCGGGAGACGAGAGCGCCCCGGCATGTTTCGCCGCTGCGTCGAACAGGCTTTCGGCGTGGTCGGTGCGTTCGGGGGCGAAGTTGCGGCCCTCGCGCGCGCCGAGATCGAAGACCGGACCGGTTTCCGCGGTCTCCGGCACGTCGAAGGGCGTCAGCGCGGCGACGGCACGGGACGCGAGCGTAGCCGACCAGTCTTCGTCGAGCACGTAGAGATCGCTTGGATCGAGCGGCTTGTAGGGCGCGGAGTCGCCATCCGGCAATTCGAGCGCCTCGACGCGCGCCTCGTGGTAGTCCGCGATGTGGTCGCGTCGCTCGATCCGGGCTTCCTCGATCAGCGCATCGAGCAGCAGCGGCGTCTCGCCGATGTAATCGAACAGCGTTTCCATCCGCTCGTGGAAGAGCGGTAGCCAGTGCTCCATGCCCTGATGGCGCCGGCCCTCGCTGACCGCAGAATAGAGCGGGTCGTCCGTGGAGGGCACGCCGAAGCGGGCGACATAGCGGCTGCGGAAACGACTTATGGCGGCCTCGTCGAGGCGCAGCTCACTCATTGGGATGAGCGACAGGCCTTTTTCCTGCGCGGTCGTGCGCTGGGTCTCCGGATCGAAGCTGCGGATCGATTCCAGCGTATCGCCGAAAAAATCGAGGCGGATCGGTTCGGGGCGTCCCGGCGGGAACAGGTCGAGGATGCCGCCGCGAACAGCGAATTCGCCGGTTTCGCGAACCGTGCCGGTGCGTTCGAAGCCGTCGCGGGCAAGCCAGGCGACGAGGCCATCCATATCGACCTGATTTCCGGGCTTCAGTGTCCACGAAGACGCCGCCACCCAGTCGCGCGGCGGCACGCGCTGGGTGACCGCGTTGACGGTCGTGGCGATGATGACCGGACCGTCCGACTCTTGGCGATGGCTGAGACGCGACAGGGTCGCGAGGCGCTGGGCCACCACCTCGCCGTTCGGAGACACCCGGTCGTAAGGAAGACAATCCCAGGCCGGAAACGGCAGGATCTCGACATCGGGGGCGAAGAACGCCGCCGCGTTGCGGAAAGCGGCGAGCCGCTGGGCGTCGCGAACGACGAACAGAAGCAGAGAGCCGGCGCCGCGCGCACGGGCGAGATCGGTCGCTGCGACCGCGTCGAACCCGTCGGGCACATGGGCGAGCGTTACCCGCCCAGGGGTCTCGAGGATGGAGGCGGCGAACGGGCGCGTACGGATGGAATCGGGAGCGGTCATAGGCTTTCAGACGGCATCGGCCGTCGGATTGTCGCGATGGTAGTCGCGGATCGCTTTCAGGATCGGCAGGTCGTAGTTCGCCGGCACGGGCTTGCCGCCGGTGACCCAGGCGAATAGCTCGGGATCGGGCGCCTCCAACAGATGCTCGAGCGCCTCGATATCCGCATCACTCAAACCGGCAATGTGGCGGTCGACGTACCGGCCAAGCAGAAGATCCATCTCGCGCGTGCCGCGATGCCAGCAGCGGAACGTCAGCTTTCGGCGCCGCACGTCCATGCCGGCGGTGTCGTTGTTCGCGGTCTCAGTCACGGTTTTGGCCTTGCAGGATACGGTGCCGTTGGCTTTCGCGGGTGGTAGATAGCGCGCGGGCGCGCTATCTACCACCCGCCGATCGCCGCCCGCAGCGAATTACCGGTTTGTATATGTCGACTCTCGGCATAATCCGCTAGACCTTTGCCATGCGGCCATCGTCCCTGAACAGCCTGTTCGCACCGATTTCCAGTCTGCCCGGCGTCGGGCCGCGGCTTTCGAAGCTGTTTTCGAACTTGCTCGGCGCCGACGACGAACTCGGCGAGCCGCTGGTCGTCGACCTGCTCTGGCATCTTCCCTCGGGTCTCGTCGACCGGCGTCAGCGGCCGACGATATCCGAGGCCGTACCCGGGACGGTCGCCACGTTGCGTGTCACCGTCGACAGGCACCGGCCCTCGCCGCCGGGCCGGTCGCGGGCGCCTTACCGCGTTCAGTGTCACGACGAAACCGGTGATCTGACACTTGTTTTCTTCCATTCCAACGCGCAATGGCTGGAAAAGACTCTGCCTGTCGGCGAGGTGCGCTGGGTCAGCGGGCAGATCGAGGAATTCGGCGGCGCGCTGCAGATCGTTCATCCCGATCACATCGTCGACGAGGACGATTTCGCCAAGCTGCCGCTGCTCGAGCCTATCTATCCGCGCACTGCGGGCCTGAGCGGCAAGGTTATCGCCAAGGCGGCAACGGCGGCGGTCGAGGCGGTGCCGGACCTGCCGGAATGGCAGGACGCGGCATGGCTGAAACGGCGGACGTTTCCCGGCTTCAAGGCGGCGCTCGCGCATGTCCATCACCCGCAGGAGCCGAGCGAGGCGGCCGAAGAAAGCCAGAACTGGCAAAGACTTGCCTATGACGAACTGCTTGCCGGACAGCTGGCGCTGACGATCGTGCGCAGCCGGATGAAGAAGGCCGGCGGCAAGGCGCGTGTCGGCGACGGACATATCCAGACAAAGATCATCGACGCCCTGCCCTTCAGCCTGACGGGCTCGCAGGCGGAGGCGGTCAAGGACATCCTGGCCGATCTCGCCGCGCCGACGCGAATGCTGAGACTGCTGCAGGGCGATGTCGGCAGCGGCAAGACGGTGGTCGGCTTACTCGCCATTTCGGTCGTCGCGGAGTCGGGCTCGCAGTCGGCTTTCATGGCGCCGACGGAGCTTCTGGCGCGGCAGCACTTCCGCACCATCGCGCCCCTCGCCGAAGCCGCGGGTCTGACGGCCGCGATCCTCACCGGACGCGAGACGGCGAAGGAGCGCAAACCGATCCTCGCGGGTCTCGCCGAGGGATCGATCGACATCCTCGTCGGCACCCATGCCCTGTTCCAGTCGGAGGTGGACTTCGCCGACCTCGGGCTGGCGGTGGTCGACGAGCAGCACCGCTTCGGAGTGCATCAGCGCCTGGCGCTGGCGGCCAAGGGCGAGGCCGTCGACATGCTGGTGATGACGGCGACGCCGATCCCGCGCACGCTGCTGCTCACCCATTACGGCGACATGGACGTGACCAAGCTGACCGAGAAGCCGGCCGGCCGGAAGCCGGTCTCGACGGCGGTCGTGTCGCTGGACCGGCTGAGCGACGTGGTGACCCGCGTCCAGCGCGCGGTCGACACGGGGGCCCAGGTCTACTGGGTGTGCCCGCTGGTCGACGAATCCGATGTGCTCGACGTTGCCTCTGCGGAAGAGCGCTTCGCGGCGCTGAAACCGGTATTCGGAGATCGCGTCGCGCTGATCCACGGGCGCATGAGCGGGGCGGAGAAGGATGCGGTGATGCGCCGCTTCATCGACGGTGCCGTCCGCGTCCTGGTCGCGACCACCGTCATCGAGGTCGGCGTCGACGTGCCGGACGCCAGCGTGATGATCATCGAGCATGCCGAGCGCTTCGGCCTGGCCCAGCTGCACCAGCTGCGCGGCCGCGTCGGCCGGGGGCGCGCGGAATCGAGCTGCCTGCTTCTCTACAAGGGCCCGCTCGGCGAGACGTCGCGGGCGCGGCTCGAAATCATGCGCGAGACCGAGGACGGCTTCCGCATCGCCGAGGAGGACCTGCGGCTGCGCGGCGGCGGCGAGGTACTGGGCACGCGCCAGAGCGGTATGCCGGAATTTCGCGTCGTGCGCACCGGCGTCCATCTCGACATGCTGGAGGCCGCCCGGGACGACGCCCGGCTCGCCCTCGAACGGGATCCGGCCCTGACGGGCGCGCGTGGCGAGGCGCTGAGAACGCTGCTCTATCTGTTCCGCAAGGATGCGGCGATGCGCCTGATAGAGGCCGGATAGGCCCGCCTATTCGGCGGCGTTCTTCGGCTCCAGCGGATCGGTGTCCCCGGTCTTCTTGCCGCTCTTGCGGCCCGGCAGGGCGCCTTGCGCCACGGTGTCCCGTGTCGGCGTCACCAGACCGCCCGAAATCACGACCTTGGCGGCTTCCTCGACGGTCATGTCGAGGACGATCACGTCCTTGCGCGGCACGAACAGCAAGAAGCCGGAGGTGGGGTTGGGCGTGGTCGGCAGGAACACGCTAAGCAGATCGGTTTCGTCCCCGCCGGCCTTCTCGCTGAGCTCGCCCCGTGTCTCTGTGGCGATGAACACGACAGCCCACAGGCCCGGGCGCGGATATTCGATCAGTCCGACATCCTTGAAGGACTGATTGGTCTGCGACAGCACCGTCTCGAAGATCTGCTTGAGGCCGCGGTAGATCGAGCGGACCAGTGGCGTGCGGTCCAGCAGCAGCTCGCCATAGGAGATGATGGTGCGGCCGAACAGGTTCGCCGTGGTCGCGCCGAGCACGATCAGCAGGACGATCGCGACGATCAGGCCGAAGCCGGGCACGGTGAACGGCAGATAGTGGTCCGGGTTGTAGCGTTCCGGAATCCACGGCTTCACCCACGCGTCGACCCAGCCGATGAAGGTCCAGGTGATGTAGATGGTGATCGACAGCGGGGCCGCGATCACGAGACCGGTCAGGAAGTAGTTGCGCAGGCGCATGCCAAGCCCGATCCGCCGTTTCACCGGCGGTTCGTGCGGCAGAATGGGGCCAAGGCCCCCGCCCTCGCCTTCCGGATGGTTCGTCATACCTGGTCCAATCGTGAGGAGCAGGCCGGGCCGGACCCGGCGTTCAGTCCGCGCTCACGCATCATATAGCCCAATTCGCGGGGGGCGGGAGGGGAATCCGGATCGAAGCGCTGCCGTTTTTGTCGGCATCGCGCCGGTTATTCCACCGTTACCGATTTCGCCAGATTGCGCGGCTGGTCGACGTCGGTGCCCATGAAAACCGCCGTGTGATAGGCGAGCAGCTGAACCGGGATCGCGTAGATCAGCGGCTGAACGAACTGGAACATCTTCGGCAGCACCAGCGTCGCCTGCGGCTGGTCGCCGGAAGCTTGGGCGCCGTCCTCGTCGGTCAGCAAGATGATGTTCCCGCCGCGCGCGGCCACCTCCTGCATGTTGGAGATCGTCTTGTCGAACAGGGAATCGGACGGCGAGACGACGATGACCGGCACATTCTCGTCGATCAGCGCGATCGGGCCGTGCTTGAGCTCGCCGGCGGCGTAGCCCTCGGCGTGGATGTAGGAGATTTCCTTGAGCTTCAGGGCGCCTTCGAGCGCGAGCGGGTAGTTGAGGCCGCGCCCGAGATAGAGAACGTCGCGGGCCCGCGACAGGTCCCTGGCGATATCCTCGATCTGCGGCTCGAGCTTGAGCGCCTGGGTCGCCAGCCGCGGCACCTCGACGAGGGCGTGGACGAGCTTGCGCTCGTCGCTTTCCGCCAGGATGCCGCGCTGGCGGCCGGCGGCGATCGCCAGGCAGGCGAGCACCGTGAGCTGGCAGGTGAACGCCTTGGTGGAGGCGACGCCGATCTCGGGGCCGGCGAGCGTCGGAAACACGGTTCCGGATTCACGCGCGATCGTGGACTCGCGCACGTTGACGATCGACAGGATGTGCTGGCCCTGGGAATCGCAATAGCGCAGCGAGGCCAGCGTGTCGGCGGTCTCGCCGGACTGGGAGATGAAGATCGCCAGCCCGCCCTCCTCCAGCGGCACCTCGCGGTAGCGGAATTCCGAGGCGACGTCGATGTCGACGGGAAGGCGCGCGTATTTCTCCATCCAGTACTTGCCGACGAGGCCGGCATAGTAGGCGGTACCGCAGGCGCAGATGGTGATGCGCTTCAGCTGGGAGAAATCGAAGGGCAGATCCTCCGGCAGCCGCACGGTCTCGGTCGCCATGTCGATGTAGTTGGCGAGCGTGTGCGAGATGACCTCGGGCTGCTCGTAGATTTCCTTCGCCATGAAATGGCGGAAGTTGCCCTTGTCCACCAGCAGCGCGGTCGCCAGCGAGCGGTTCATCGGGCGCACCACCGGATTGCCGTCGCCGTCGTAGATGGAGGCGCCGGCACGGGTCAGCACTACCCAGTCGCCATCTTCCAGATAGGTGACACGGTCGGTGAACGGCGCGAGCGCGATGGCGTCGGAGCCGAGGAACATCTCGCCGTCGCCATGGCCGATGGCCAGCGGGCTGCCGCGCCGCGCGCCGATCATGAGGTCGTCCTGACCGTCGAACATGATGGCGAGCGCAAAGGCGCCCTCCAGACGCGAGAGCGTGCGGCGCACGGCTTCCGCCGGCGGCTGGCCGGCCGCCAGCTCACGGCTGATCAGATGGGCCACCGTCTCGGTATCGGTGTCCGTCTGGAACACCGCGCCGCCGGCTTCCAGCTCGGTGCGCAGGTCGCGGAAATTCTCGATGATGCCGTTATGGACCACCGCCACGCGATCCGTGGCGTGGGGATGGGCGTTGGTCTCGTTCGGCGCGCCGTGGGTCGCCCAGCGGGTGTGGCCGATGCCGATATGCCCCATCAGCGGGGCATCGCGCAGGCGCGTTTCCAGATTGCGCAGCTTGCCCTCGGCGCGCCGGCGCTGAAGATGCTTGTCCTCCAGCGTGGCGACGCCGGCGGAGTCGTATCCCCGGTACTCGAGGCGCCGCAACGCCTCGACGATGCCCTCGGCAACCGGCTCGTTGCCGATGATGCCTACAATCCCGCACATGTGACTATCGACTCCCGGTCATCGGCCCGACGCCGCTTTGAAGGCCGTCGGTCATATCATGGCGTCGGATATCGGCTTTCGCGATTTTGGAGAATTCAAACTTTGTGACCGACTCTGACACCTATTTTGGGGAACTATCCCTCGGATTTGTTAGAATCCGGTTTCCGCGCGGCCAATTTCGCTCTTGCAGCGATCCGACTGGCGCCCCCCTCCTTTTCGATCTGCCGGGCGCGTCCGAAGGCAAGCGCATCGGGACCGACGTCCTTGGTGATGACGCTGCCGGTGGCGACGTAGGCACCGTCGCCGATCGTCACCGGAGCCACCAGCGCGGTGTTCGAGCCGATGAAGGCGCCCGCTCCGATATCCGTGTGGTGCTTGGAAAACCCGTCATAATTGCAGGTGATGGTGCCGGCCCCGATATTGGCGCCGGCGCCGACACGGGCATCGCCGATATAGGTGAGATGGTTGACCTTGGCGCCGTCCTCCACGGTTGCCGCCTTGACCTCGACGAAATTGCCGACCCGGGCTCCGGCCCCGATCACCGATCCCGGCCTGAGCCGGGCATAGGGACCAACGGTCGCGCCGGCGGCGATCGAGGCGCCCTCGATATGCGAGAAGGCGCGAACGGTGGCCCCGTCGCCGACGGACGATCCCGGCCCGAAGACCACGTTGGGCTCGATCAGAACGTCCTGGCCTATGCGGGTGTCGCGGCTGAGGAAAACGGTCTCGGGGGCGACCATGGTGGAACCGCCGTCAAGCGCGGCGGCGCGCAGGCGGGCCTGCATCGCGGCTTCGGCGGCGGCGAGCTGGGCGCGGGTATTGACCCCCTGCACCTCGGCCTCCGCGCAGGTGACCGCCGCCGTCGTCAGGCCGCGCGACCGGGCGATGGCGATCGCGTCGGTCAGGTAGTACTCGCCCTTGGCGTTGTCGTTCCCGATCGCGTCGAGAAGGTCCGGAAGAAGCCCCCTTGAGAAGGCCATAACACCGGCATTACAAAATGTTATGCTTTTTTCCTCATCCGAAGCCTCACGTTCCTCGCGGATGGCCGTGACGGTGTAGCCCTCGGTGATCAGGCGGCCGTAGCCGGTCGGGTCGGCGGCTTCGAAGCCGAGCACGACGATATCGGCGCCGGCGACAAGCGCGGCCCGCATGCGCTCCAGCGTTTCCGGCGTGACGAGGGGGGTGTCGCCGAACAGGACCAGCGTGTCGCGGTCGGCGGTCATGGCGTCGCGGGCCGCCAGAACCGCGTGGGCGGTGCCGAGCCGTTCCGATTGCAGGTGGACGGACGCCTCGGGCACGCGCTTCGACAGGAAGGGGGACACGGCGTCCATGCCCGGCCCGACGACCACGGCGACGGCCCTGTCGCCCGTCGTGCCGGCGGTGGTGTCGCTAATCGAATCGAGAACGTGGCCGAGCATCGGGACGCCCGCCACGGGATGCATGACTTTCGGGATCGCCGAACGCATCCGCGTGCCCTCACCGGCCGCGAGGACGATGTAGAGGCATGGACGGTCGGTCATGGGTAGCTCCGCAGGCACATGGTTACCGGTTAATTAACTGGATCGCTGCAAGGTTGGGGAGAGAATCGGTTAATTCTGGTTAACGGCTTTAACTCGGAAACGGTAGACATCTTGGCCACCAAAATCGGATCCGCGAAGAGGCGCAGGCCTCCCCGTGCGCGCCGTTTGCGGCGCATATGGGGCGCGATGGCTATCTTGTCGGCCGCCGGGGCGCTCGCTTCGATGATCGATGCGCCGGGCCGGGCGCGCATGGCTGCGCTTTTCGACCCGGCACCCGATGTGCAGCTAGCCGCGGGCTTCGCCACCCAGACAGAGATCGCCGACCTGTCGGCCGAGCTCACCCGGCTGCGCTCCGAGACCCGCCTGCTGGCGCTGGAAAAGGAAGCGATGGCGATCAAGATCGCCACGCTGGAAGACGGTTTCGGCCCGATCACCGGCTCCATTCCCGATCCCGCCGAGCCGGACCTCGCAGAACTGGCCCCCGCAGATCTGGCCCCCGCAGATCCGGGCCCCGCTGGAACCCCGCCGGAAGCAGCCCCCGCGGAACCGGACAGGGCCGCTGAAACTGCGCCCCGATCCGTGCGGACGATCGAAATCGGTTACGTGCCGCGTCCGGGCAAACAGGATCGCTACGCGACGCCGCCGACGCCCGCGCCGAAGCCGGTGGCAACCGCCACCCCGGACGATGCGTCGGTTCAGGCGGAGACCGCTCAGGCGGATACGGCTCAGGCGGAGACGGATCTCGCCGCGCTCGCCAGCCCGACCGCGCGCGTCATTCCCTCGGCGGTGGGCCAGACCCGTTTCGCCGTTCAGCTCGGCACCGCGGATTCGATGGACGAGGTCCGCCAGATGTGGACGGCGATCGCGAATGCGCACGACATCCTGGTCGGCCGGCTCGAGCCGGCGGTCGCGATCGCCGAGGCCGACGAAACGATCCGCCTGCGCCTGCTGGCGGGACCGTTCGCCGACGCCGGCGACGCGATCCAGGTCTGCAGCCTGCTCAACGAACGCGGCGTCGACTGCCGGGCGGTTCGCAGCGAGGGCCAGAAGCTCGTCATGCGGTGACGTCATGGTGGCCACGTCCTCCGCGCCCTTGTCGAGCGCCGGGAAGCCCTGTAGGTCCTGAGTTCCTGTGATCGGGGATATCAGAGGGCCGGACCGAGACGCGCCATGAGCGAGCAGACCCGCGCCTACGTGATCCTCGCCTTCATGCCCCTGTTCTTCTCCTCGAACCTCGTGCTCGGCCGGGCGGCGCTCGAATTCGTCGAGCCGTGGACGCAGGCCTTCTGGCGCTGGGGCCTGGCGAGCGTGATCCTGCTGCCGTTCGCCTGGGCGGGGATACGCCGTAACGCCGACGCGCTCCTGGCCCAGTGGCGCCTGATTGCCCTGCTCGGCTTCCTCGGCATGGTGGTGTGCGGCGGCTTCGTCTATCTGGCGCTGCGCCACACCACGGCGACCAACGCCACGCTGATCTACACCACGTCGCCGGTCTTCGTTCTGGTGCTGGAGGTCTTGTTCCGCGGCCAGCGCGTGAGCCTGCGCCAGATCGCCGGCATCGTGCTGGCGTTCGTCGGCGTCGTCGTCATCGTCATGCACGGCGAGCTTCAGCGGCTGCTTGGCCTCAGCCTCAATCCCGGCGATCTGGGCATCGCCTTCGCCGCCTTCGCTTGGGCGATCTATTCGGTGCTGCTGCGGCGGCCGTCGCTGCAGGGCTTTCCGACGACGGTGCTGTTCGACGTCATCGCCTTGTCGGGCGCCGTGCTGCTGATCCCGTTCATGGCCTGGGAGACGGTGGCGGTGGCGCCGGTCCCGCTCGAAGCGGCGGCCTGGATCAGCCTGATCGGGCTGGCCATCTTCTCCTCGGTGCTGCCGTTCCTGTCCTACCAGTACGGCGTCAAGGTCGTCGGGCCGTCGATCACCTCGGCGTTCCTGTACCTGCTGCCGGTCTACGGCGTGCTGATGGCGGTGACCTTCCTCGGCGAGGAGTTCCACACCTATCATGCCGTCGGCTTCGTGCTGGTGACGGCGGGCGTGATCCTGGCGACGGCGCAGTTCGGCCGCCGCGTCGCGAAGGCGGCCTGACGGGGCAGCCCTTCCGGCCAGGCCTATCCGCCCAGGAACAGGCGGCCGACGTCGGGATCGGTCAGCAGGTCGTCGCCCCTGGCCGCCTTGGCGAGCTGGCCGGAGACGAGGACGTAGCCGATATCGGCGAATTCCAGGCCCTTCTTGGCGTTCTGCTCGACCATGACGATGGTCTTGCCCTCGCTGCGCTGGAGGTCGTCGAGGATCTCGAAGACCATGTCGATGAAGCGCGGCTCGAGACCGATCGAGGGTTCGTCGACCAGCAGGACATCAGGGTTCATCACCAGCGCGCGGGAGATTTCCAAGAGCCGCCGCTCGCCTCCGGAGAGAACCCGGGCGGGCTGCCGGCGCCGCTCGGCAAGCCGGGTGTACTTGTCGAAGACCCTCTCGGCCGCCTCCCGGGCCTCCCTGGGATGGGGCTTCAGGAACCCGCCCATCCAGAGGTTCTCCTCCACCGTCATCTGCGGGAAGACCGAGTTGTCCTGCAGGATGTAGGCGATGCCGGCGTCGCGCAGCTTCTCGTTGGGGTCGAGGCCGGTGATGTCGCGCCCGCCGACCGAGATGGTCCCGCCCATGATGTTGGTGAAGCCGAAGATCGAATGCAGCACGGACGACTTGCCCGCGCCGTTGGGGCCGATCAGGCACAGCGACTGGCCCTTGGCCACCCGCAGCGAGAAGTCGTGCAGGATCTCCATGCGGCCGTAGCCGGCGCGCAGGGAGTCGATCGACAGGAACGGCTCGCCGGCAAGCGCGTCGAGCACCGCCGGGTCCGGCGCCTCGGCGGCGATCTTCTCGGCCTCCAGCTGCACCGCCTCGACCGACATGACGGTGGAGATGTCGCCGATGCCGTAGCCGCGGGTCCGTTTTCCGCCCTTGTCCTCGCCGGCCATCAGTGCGCCCCCAGATAGGCTTCGACAACGCGCTGGTCGTTCTGGATCTCGTCCGGCTTGCCCTCGGCGAGCAGCCGGCCGTGCGCGAGGCAATAGATGTGCTCCGCCAGGTTCATGATGACCCGCATGTTGTGCTCGATCACGAACAGGGTGATGCCGAAGTTCGCGTTGGCGTGGACCAGCCGGTCGATCAGGCCGTTGATGAGGGTCGGATTGATGCCGGCGGTCGGCTCATCCAGCATCAGCAGCTTCGGCTCGTTCATCAGCGCCATGGCGAACTCGAGCAGCTTCTGCTGGCCGAAGGAGAGATCGCCGGCGAGCAGGTAGCGCTTCTGGTAAAGGCCAACGAATTCGAGCAGTTCCTCGGCGCGGCCGTGCTCGCCCGACCGCTGGCTGGCGAACAGATGCACCAACGTCTGGCCGCGCATGGAGGTGGAGATGAGCATGTTCTGCATGCAGGTCATGCCGCCGTAGATGCGGGTCTGCTGGAAGGTGCGCAGCAGGCCGCGCCGGGCGATCTGGCGCACGCGCAGCTTCGATATCTCGTTGCCCTCGAAGCGGATCGAGCCGGAGTCGATCGGATGATAGCCGACGATCGAGGAGAACAGCGTCGTCTTGCCGGAGCCGTTTGGCCCGATCAAGCCGATGATCTTGCCTTCCGGAACCCGCAACGAAATGTCGACATTGGCCTGGACGCCGCCGAAGGCCTTCGACACGTCCCGGACTTCGAGGAGCGTGGTCATTCGGCCGCCCCCCCTGCCCCGCGCGCCAGCGCCGGATCGACCTTGTGGCCGAAGCGCTCGGGGAAACGATCGCGCAGGAAGCCGAGGATGCCCTGCGGGAAAAACACGACGATGAGCACGATCATCAGGCCCAGCGCCACGCGCTGCCAGCCGAGCAGGTAGGTCCAGAAGACCTCCTTCAGGACCTGGAAGACGACCGCGCCGATCACCGGCCCCCACAGCGTGCCCTTGCCGCCGAGGATGGCCATCAGCACCATCCAGACGCCGAAGGTGGCGCCGGCGAAGGCGACCTCGATCGGGTCGATGAAGCGCTTCAGGTTGCCGAGGATGCCGCCGGCGACGCCGAGGAACAGCGCGGAGATGACCCAGGCGGAGACCTTGATGCGGGTGGTCGGCAGGCCCATCGCCTCGGCCTTGTCCTCGTCGTCGCGGATGGCGTTGATGGCGAGGCCGAAACGGGTCGTGTAGAGCCAGGCGACCACGATGAAGGTGATCACGGCGAGCACGAAGGCGAAATAGTAGTAGAAGCGGGCCGTGTCGCCGATGCCGGACGGCGCGTGGGGCACGACCATGCCGGAGCCGGCCCCGATCCACTCCCAGCCGTTGGCGATCTGCCCGGCCGCGACCCCGAGGCCCAGCGTGCAGATCGCGAAATAGTGGCCGCGCATGCCGAGCACCGCGGAGCCGAGGATCGCGGCGACGATGCCGGCGGAGACGGCGGCCAGCGGCAGCCCCAGCGCCAGGCCTTCGAGATACTGGGCGACGTCGAAGGTGAAGACCGTCTGGCCGCCGCCCTTGGCCGCGTTGTACTCGGCAACCGAGTAGAACAGGCCGACCTGGGTGATCGCGCAGACATACATGCCGACGCCGATGAAGACGACGTTGCCGAACGAGTTGTAGCCCATCTGCCCGCCGACCAGATCCCAGGTCAGGGCGAAGACGATGAACAGCCAGAGCTCGGCCATCTGCGACTGATAGTTCGGGAACAGGTACGGGGCGGCGGCGCCGATCGCCAGCAGCGCCGCGTAGCCCAGCAGTCTGCTGGCGCCGACATTCATTTGAGGTACTGCCGCTTGGCCGCCAGCCGCCAGTTGCGCCATACCAGCACGACGACGAGAAGCGCGAAGACGAAGGCGAGCTGATACTGGGCACCGAGGACGAAGCCGGCGATGTTCTCCGCCGCGCCGAGCCCGAGCCCGGCGAGGATGACGCCCGCGAAGTTGCCCAGCCCCGCGACGACGACGATCATGAAGGAACGGATGGTATAGGGCAGCCCGATATAGGGATGGATGTTGTAGGCCATCGCCACCAGCGCGCCGCACGACCCGCAGATCGCCGCGTTGAGCCCGTAGGTGACGGCATAGACCCGGTCGGTGTTGATGCCCATCACGCGGGCGGCCCGGGCGTTCTGGGCCGTGGCGCGGATCGCCTGGCCCATGCGCGAGCGCTTCAGGAAGACCACCATGCAGCCGCCGACCACGATGGCGAGCACGAAGGCGACGACCTTGATTTCCGACAAGGTGACGAGCCCGTCGAACAGGAACACGGTGCCGAGCCCGGCTTCCGCGATCTGCACGTTGCCGCTGAAGGCCGTATTCATCAGCTGCTGCAGGAGGATCGACAGGCCGAAGGTGGCCAGGATCGAGACGAACAGGTCGCGGTCGACGACGCGGAATATCACCGCGCGATAGAGCGCCCATCCGACGATGAACATCACGACCGCGGCGACCGGCACGGCCAGCAAGGGATGGATGCCGCCCCAGTACATCATCACGGCGACATAGCCGCCGAGCATGACGAACTCGCCCTGGGCGATGTTGATGATGCTCATCACCCCCCAGACGAGCGCCATCCCGTATGCCGCGAGCGCGAAGATCGCCCCGAGCAGAAGTCCGTTGAGGACCAGGTCCACGGTGATCACCGGAGCCTGGAACAGTATCATCAGGTTGTCGAACACGACCCGCCCCGTCCTGGAAGACTGTTTATTGTCGTAGGCGAATTGCACGGCTCCGGGGCGTCGTTTCCCCCCGCCCCGGAGCCGTGCCTTGGGTGTCCGGTCAGTTCATCGCCGGCCGCGGGATCACCGCCTTGGTCTCGGCGACGGCGCTCGGGGCGACGATCTTGTATTCGCCGTCCAGCACCTGATACAGCGCCATCGGCTTGGCGATGTTCTTGCCGGTCTCGTCGAACTTGATCTTGCCGTAGAAGGTCTCGATGTCGGTTGCCGCGAGCGCGTCGCGCACGGCCTTCGGATCGGTCGAGCCGGCCCGTTCGAGCGCATCGGCGAAGACCTGCACCGCCGCCGAGGACTCGGCCGCCTGATACGGCGGGGCGTATCCGTACTTCGCCTCGAAGGTCTTGGCGTAGTCCGCCGCCGAGCCGAACAGGTCGTCCTTGTAGGACAGGGTCGGCGCCCATTGCGTGGCGCACAGCGTGTATTCCGACGCCACCCCGAAATTGCCGATGATGTCGGCGGAATCGCAGTGGGTCATCGCCAGGATCGGCACATATACCTTCTGCTCGCTGACCTGGCGGATGCCGGTCGCGGCACCCTTGGAGTGGCCGGAGACGATCAGGACGTCGGGCTTCAGCGCCTTCACCTTGGTCAGCGTCGCCGACATGTCGTTCAGCTCGCGCGGGAACTGATCGTCGATGACGAGCTGCATGCCGTACTTCTTCATGTCGTCGAGCACGCCCGCGCGCACGTCGGCGCTGAACGGATCGTTCTCGACCACGACCGCGACCTTGATCTCCTCGGGCTTCTTGCCGAGCGCTTCCGCGTTCTCGGCCGCCAGGGCGATCGCGCTCGCCAGGTACTGCTCGGACGTCGACAGGGTGGCGAAGATGTATTTCCAGCCGTTGGTGAACAGCGACCGGGACGCGCCGTTGGCCTCGACCATCGGCACCTGCAGTTCTTCCGTCACCGGCGCCACGGCCTTGGTGAGACCGGAGCCGTAGGGGCCGAGGATCAGCTTGATCCCGTCCTGCTTGACCAGACGTTCGGCGAGTTCGGCGCCGCGCGCCGGGGTCGACTCGTCGTCGTAGTACTTCACCTCGAGCTTGTAGGTCTTGTCGCCGACCTTGATCCCGCCGGCCTCGTTGATCTTCTCGACCGCGAGATCGTAGCCGCGCTGCGTATGCTCGCCGTTGGTCGAGTAGTTGCCGGTCAGCGACACCGCGGACCCGAGCGTTATGGTGTCCTGGGCGAACGCGGCACCGCCGAACGCGACCAGTCCGGCGGCGGCGATTGTCAAAGTGGGAAATATTCGCATTGTATTTCCTCCCCTTAGGTGACGTAGGCACGGCACTTGTGTGCCGTTTTTATTGGTCCACCTAAACAATGCCGCTGTTTTCCCAGAGGTTCAAGGTCGGGATGCGGCCTCCTTGATGGCAACAATGTTTTTCCTGTACGCGTCAACGCCGTCCCCCTTGAAGACGGCGGAACCGGCGACGAGGACGTCCGCCCCGGCCGCGACGACATCGCGGGCGGTCTGCGGAGAGACGCCGCCATCGACCTGCAAGCGGATGTCGCGGTCTCCGATCATTTTGCGGATCTTCCGGATCTTGGGGAGCTGCGAGGGCAGGAAAGACTGTCCGCCGAAGCCCGGATTGACCGTCATGACGAGGATCAGGTCGACCGTGTCGAGCACGTATTCGATGGCCGATTCCGGCGTCGACGGCGTCAGCGACACGCCGGCTTTCTTGCCCAGCGCGCGGATAGCCCGCATCGACCGGTCCAGGTGCGGGCCGGCCTCGGCGTGGATGGTGATGATATCGGAGCCGGCCTCGGCGAAGGCCTGGAGATAGGGATCGGCCGGCGCGATCATCAGGTGCGTATCGAGCACCTTGTCGGTGACGGGGCGCAACGCCTGCACGATCAGCGGTCCGATGGTGATGTTCGGGACGAAGTGTCCGTCCATGACGTCGACATGGATCCAGTCGGCGCCGGCGGCGACGACGTCTTCAACCTCGGCGCCCAAACGGGCGAAATCCGCCGACAGGATCGACGGTGCAATCAATGGCTCGGCCATGGCTACTCCTCTTGTGATCCGCTCCTAGAGCCATGCGGCGGCGGCGAAATCAAGACACGGCGCCGAAATACCGGCCGGCATCCCTACCCCGCATCCGGCGGGCGCCGATTGCCGCAAGATATCCACACCCCGCGAAATAGCGTGGCGAAACTCGTCACCGGCCGGCATCATGGCGGGCTAACGAAGGGGCAGGATTCATGGCGGGCGGGGAGAGCACAGTGGGAATACCGTGGTACCGGAGGCGCGACTACGAGCGCATTCTGGCGATCATGGCGGATCGGGCGCAGTTGCCGCGATCCTACGAGACATGGCGCAACCGCGCCGAATTCCTGGAACAGAAGGTGCGCGACAGCGGCCGTCCGACGGTGCGCCTGACGATCGACCCGAAGGCGTTCTCGCGCTGGTGCTCGGCGAACCGGCTGAACACCAACGCGCACGCGCGCCTGCTCTACATCGACCAATCTGTGCGCGGCGAACCGTCCGGCGACGGCCCCTCCGGCGACGCCCCCTCCGGCGACGCCCCCTCCGGCGCCACCGACGGCTAGCCGCGCCGGCCGGCCCCTGCTTTCAGGCGCGACTGGCCCCCGCGACTGTCTGATGACTCCTCCCGGCTTCGGGCGTAGCCTCGTTGCACAACGCATCGCGGTCACCAAGAACCGGGAGGGAGGAATGCACGGACGCAGCCGCTACCAGGGGCCAGGCTACTCTTCGACCTTCGTTTCGCCGACGCCGAGCTACCGGGGCATGCCGGGCAGCAACGAGATGCGCGGCACCGACATCATCGCCGAATATCTCGTCAAGGAACGGGTTCCCTATATCCTCGGCTATGCCGGGCACGGAGCGATCGGCCTTCTCGACGGCATCTACAAGCACACCGACCGGATCAAGCACATCTCGCCGCGCATCGAGCAGGGCGCCGGTTTCATGGCCGACGTCTACTTCCGGCTGACCGGCCAGCCGCTCGCGGTCTATGCCTCGACTGGGCCCGGGCCGATGAACCTGATGATCTCGGTCGCGAACGCCTTCTACGACAATTCGGCGTTCTTCGTGATCACCGGCCAGGTGCCGACGACCCAGGTGAACAGCGGCGCGCTGCAGGACGACTACCGCTACAACGGCGACATGTCCTCGATCTTCACGCCCGTGGTGAAGAAGTCCTATCGCATCCGCCGGGTGGAGGAGCTGACGACCGCCCTGCCGGAAGCCTTCCAGATGATGCGCACGGGCCGGCCGGGGCCGGTCCATTTCGACATGCCCTACGACCTGTATATCGAGACGGCGCCGGTCTCGACGCCGGAGCCCGCCGGCGGGCCGCCCGCCGGGCATCGGGCCAACGGCGTCTCCGACTACACGATCGAGCGGGCGCTCGAGATTCTGTGCAAGAGCAAGAAACCGCTGATCCTGGCCGGCGGCGGCATCCGCGTTTCCCGCGCCTTCGACGAACTGAGGGCGCTCGCCGAGCAGCTGGAGATCCCCGTCTACACCTCGTTCATGGGAAAAGGCGCGATGCCGGCGGATCATCCGCTGCATCTCGGCGTCGCCGGCGTCTGGGGCGAGTACCCGGCGACCGAAGCCTGCCGCAACGCCGACGTGATCCTGGCGATCGGCGCGCGCTTCAACGACCTGCACACGGGGTCGTGGATACCCGGCTACGTCTACAGCATTCCGCCGACGAAGCTCATCCAGGTGGACATCGACGCCAACGAGATCGGCCGCAACTATCCCGTCGAGGTCGGCATCACAGCCGACGCCCGGCAGTTCCTCGAGCAGGCGCTTCGGATCGCCCGCGGCAAGGGACTGAAGCTTGCCGACGGCGACGCGTGGCGCAGCGATATCCGGGCCTGGCAGGCGGACTGGCGCAATTTCTGCGATCCCTACGCGCGCAGCGGCGAGGTGCCGATCGAGCCGCGCCGCATGCTGGCCGACATGAACCGGGTGTCGCCGCACGACACGATCATGGTCGACGACGTCGGCAACTGCCAGGTCTGGTCCGAGCAATACTGGATGCCGAAGGTGCCGGGCTCGCACATGACCGCCGGCGGCTTCGCGGCGATGGGCTTCGGCGTCTACGGCGTGCTCGGCGCCCGGCTCGCCCGGCCCGGATCGCCCTGCGTGACGCTGTGCGGCGACGGCGGATTCTCGATGTGCTCTCACGCCGTCGCGACCGCCGTCGAATACGACCTGCCGGCGGTCTGGGTGGTGCAGAACAACTACGCGATCGGCACGATCCGCGACCTGCAGCGGGCCTATCTCGACGGCCGCGAGATCGGCACCAGCTTCGTCAACCAGAAGACCGGAGAGTTCTGGAACCCGGACTTCGCCCGCATGGCCGAGGCGATGGGCGCGCGCGGCATCCGCATCGATCATCCCGACCAGTTCGCCGACGCCTATGCCGAGGCGATCCGATCCGGCGTGCCGACGGTGCTCGACGTCATGGTCAACCGCGACACCGGCATTCCGGTGACCGGGACGTGGCAGATGCCGCCGATACCCGAGGTGCAGCCGACCTTCGGGCAGCGCAAGGTGCGCTGACCCCGGTCGCGAAGGCTGGCCGGATATCGGCCTCGGTCAGCCACCGACCTGCCAGCGCGAGATGGCATCGCTCTGGAAGATGAGCTGGACGATATTGAGGGTCAGGTTGTCGCGTATGGCCAGGCCCAGGATCAACTCGATGGCGACCACCAGGACGATCGATGTCCAGACCGGCAGGATGCGCGCGAGCGCGAAGCCGACCGCCGCCGTCACGGTGTCGAACACGGAATTCACGACGCTGTCGCCGAAATAGCCGCGGGCGAGCGCGGTCTGCCGATAGCGCTCCATGATGAACGGCATGTTCTCGACGACCTCCCAGCCCGCTTCCAGGCCGACGGCGATCGCGAACCGCGCCGCGACCGACATACGTGGCGCCGCGAGCCACAGCAGAAGGTAGAACCCGATCCCATGCGTGAGGTGAGTGACGGTGTACCAGTCGGTCAGGTGCTGCGACGTCTCCGGGCCGGACGGATTTCCGTGCCACAGATCCAGATGGCCGCACGTACAGATCAGCGGAAGGCCCAGCGCCAGCAGCGCAATCCCCTGCAGGGCGACGAAGCCGGCCGCCAGCGCGAACCAGATGCGGGTCGTCATGGGTCGGGCCTCCCCCACCGGTATCCGAAGCGCATGCAGGCCTTAGCCAAAGGGGCTCCACGCGGAACGATACGAAACCCAACCATACGAAAACCGGGGCCGTCTTGGCGATGCTGGCCGATTCGGGTTGAGTCGCCGCGCTTGCATCGCGACGTCACGTCGGATGGAATCCCGGTTCGCCCAGGTCTGCCCAAGACCTCTGCCTAGGACACCTGCCAGAGACGATGGAGTGGCCCCGACATGAGAGCTTTGATCCTCGCTGCGGCGCTCTTCGCGGCATTGGCGCCGTTTTCTCCCGCCGAGGCGCAGGAGATGGTTTTTGTCATGAGGCATGCCGAAAAAGAGTTCACCGGCGCCGACCCGCACCTGAGCGATGCCGGACGGAAGCGGGCCCACGACTGGGCCGCGTTTCTCAGCAACGCCGACATCGACATCGTCATAAACACGGATGCGACGCGGTCCCGCGAAACCGGCGAGATCATCGCCATGTCGCTCGATGCCGACCGCGCCGAAGTTCCAATGGCTGACGTGACGGGGCTCGTGGACCTTCTGGACTTTGACCACGCCGCAGACAGGGTTCTCGTCGTCGCGCATACCGAAACCATCCCGGCCATCCTGCAGCGTCTGGGCGCGCCGGAGATCGCCCCCATTGCCGCCGATGACTACGCCAACATGTACGTCGTCGTTGCTGCCGATGGCCCGGCTGCGTCCTTCGTCCATCTTCGCATGCCCTGACGACGTCGCTCACGGGCTTTCCCGGCTTGATCGCCGTCTCTGGCGCCCCCACACTGATCGAAGCGATTGCGCCCCCTCAGGATTCGAGGACACCAACACGATGACTGGCCCCGAAAGCCGGATCCTCGACATCCCGGATTTCCTGGCCATCACGATCGGTTTCGTCGTCTTCTTCCTCGGCGCCTTCCTGACGCGGCATGTCGCGTTTCTGCGCAACTACAACATCCCCGAGCCGGTGTCCGGCGGCATCGCCGTGGCGCTGGCGACCTGGGTGGTGTATTCCTGGTTCGGGATCGAGACCGTCTTCGATCTTTCGACCCGCGACGAGCTGCTGGTGTTCTTCTTCACGACGATCGGGCTCAACGCGCGCCTGTCGGATCTGATCGCCGGCGGGCGCATGCTGGCGCTGCTGCTGGTCATGACGCTCGCGTTCATCGTCCTGCAGAACGTGATCGGTCTCCTCGGCGCGACCCTGTTCGGCTTTCCCGCCCCTGTCGGCACGCTCATCGGCTCGGCCTCGCTCATCGGCGGCCACGGGACGGCGATCGCCTGGGGCCCGACAATCCAGGCGCAGACCGGGTTTCCGGCCGCCAGCGAGATCGGCATCGCGGCGGCGACTCTCGGCCTGATCGTCGGCGCGCTGATGGGCGGGCCGATCGCCAAGACGCTGATCGACCGCAATAACCTTCAGTCGATCGCGACGGACGGAGAAATCGTCGGCGTCGGCTACGAAAGCGACGGCGCAGAAAAGAAAACCATCGACCACGTGATGCTGATGCGCGTGCTGCTCGCGGTCAACGTCGCCGTCATCATCGGCTATTTCGCACATCAGGCGATCACCGAGTGGGGGCTGAAGCTGCCGCTCTTCGTGCCGTGCCTGCTGGCCGGCATGCTGCTGTCGAACACCGTGCCGCATCTGTTTCCGCGCCTGCCATGGCCGGCACGGACGCCGGCGCTGGCGGTGGTCTCGGACTACTGCCTGTCGCTGTTCCTGGCGATGTCGCTGATGAGCATGCAGCTGTGGACGCTGGCCGGCCTCGGCGGGCCGCTGATCGCCGTCCTGGCGCTGCAGGCCATCGCGACCGCGGCGATCATCCTGTTCGTGTTCTTCCAGGTCCTGGGGTCGGACTACACGGCGGCGGTTCTGAGCGCCGGGTTCGCCGGGTTCACGCTGGGAGCGACGCCGACGGCCATCGCCAACATGTCGTCGGTGACGAAGCGCTACGGCCCTGCCCCGCTGGCCTTCATCGTGCTGCCGCTGGTCTCCGCCTTCTTCGTCGACCTCGCCAACGCCTTCGTTATCGGCTGGTTCGTGACGTTCTGATCGGCGCAAACCTTGGCGCGACAGACCGCGCAGGTCGGCGGGATCCCCAATACCGCCACTCGCCATCAACCACCTGGAATGCTAGCACGGTCACATGACCGAGATGATCCTGAAGACGTTCGATTGGGTTCCCGAACCGCCGCGCGGCTTTGTCCGCGACCTTCGGGTGAGATGGGCGCTTGAAGAGGCGGGTTTGCCCTACCGCGTCGAAGGCGTTCCGTTCAAGGACCGCGATGCCGACCACTTCGCGCACCAGCCCTTCGGACAGGTGCCATGGCTGGTGGACGGGGATATCTCGATCTTCGAGAGCGGCGCGATCCTGCTGCACATCGCCGAGCAAAGCGACGCGCTGATGCCGGCGGACCCGAAGGGGCGCAGCGACGTCATCCAGTGGCTGTTCGCCGCGCTGAACTCCGTCGAGATGGCCGTGTTGCCATACTCGATCTTCCAGTTCACCGGCGACGACGAGCAGACCGCAGGCCGGCAGGCGCTGGACGGTTTCCTGACGGCGCGCCTCGGTCACATGGACCGGGTCCTGGCGGACCGCGACTGGCTGACCGGCGCGTTTTCGGTTGCCGATATTCTCATGTCCGACGTCTTGCGCCTTGTCGACCGTTTCGGCGGTCTGGCCGAGTTTCCCGCCTGCCGGGCCTATGTCGACCGCGCCGTGGTGCGCCCCGCGTTCAAGAAAGCCCACAGCGATCAGTTGGCGTATTTCGCGGCCGCCGATTGACGCGCCTGCCGGTCTGGCGCGAAGCGCCGGCCCCGCGTCGGATCCACCCTATACTGACCCGGCGAAACTCCTGGCAGGATCGGAGCGTTTCCAGGACGTATAAGTGATGTGGGGAGCGCCGAAGCTTGACCCCGTGTCGCGCGGACGCGCATGGGCGGCAAGGTGAAGGAGAGCAGGCGACATGAAACCAATCGATTTCTGGTATTCGATCGGCAGCACCTACACGTATCTGACCGTGATGCGTCTGCCCGAATACGCAAAAGCGAACGACATCGCCTTCAATTGGCGTCCATTCAACGTTCGCGACATCATGATCGAACAGAACAACATCCCGTTCAAGGACAAGCCGGTGAAGTCCGCCTACATGTGGCGTGACATCGCGCGCCGGGCGGAGATGTACGGGATGGCCGCGTCCCTGCCCGCGCCCTACCCGCTCAAGGAGCTGGCACTCGCCAACCAGATCGCGCTCGTCGGTCGAAACGAAGGATGGGTGCAGGACTATACGGTGGAGACCTACCGGCTCTGGTTCGTCGATGGCCTGCCGGCCGGCAGCGACCCCAACGTGTCTGAGAGCCTGCGGCGCATCGGCCAGGACCCGGAGCGCGTGCTCGACCGCGCGCAATCCCCCGAGATCGTCAACGGCCTTGCCGCCGATACGGACCTGGCCCGAGATCTCGGCGTGTTCGGCTCCCCGACCTTCGTTGTCGAGGGTGAGGTGTTCTGGGGCGACGACCGGCTCGACGATGCCGTTTCCTGGTCCCGGCGCGGCCGGGTCGTTGGTGGTTAAGCGTCTTTTTGCTGAGAAGCACGGCAGCGCTGGCCGATGCGTCCGCGACAAGGGACTTTCTGCCAGGCCGTTCAAACCGGCCTGGATCAATCGTCTCTAAGATCTTGAAAACATTGGTGAGCCCGCAGGGATTCGAACCCTGGACCTACTGATTAAAAGTCAGTTGCTCTACCAGCTGAGCTACGGGCTCTCAAGGTCGCCGGAAACCTATGTGGGGGCTATTCCAAGGTCAAGCGTTCAAACGGCTTTTCGACAGCGCATCCCAGAATCAGCCCGTTACGGCTACACTTTTCGAAGGATCCGAAATCGTCCGCCCCGCGTATCCGGGCAAAGAGCGGGAGATATCGATGACCCGATTCGTCAGTCGCGTGCTCTTCGCGGGCCTGTTCGTCGCTTGGCTCGCCGGCCCCGTCTCCGCCCCCGCCCAGGAATCGGGAGAGGACGTGTCGGCCATCCAGGACGTGATCGCCGCGCAGATCGCCGCATTCCGGGCGGGCGACGGCAGCCGCGCGTATTCCTTCGCCTCGCCCGGCATCCAGCGCATCTTCCCCTCGCCCGGCGTATTCATGCGCATGGTCGAGCAGGGATACGAGCCGGTGTTCCGGCCGCGATCCTTCGCGTTCATGGACAACCAGATGGTGGGCCCGGACGACGCTCTGCAGTTCGTCGACGTCGTCGGGCCGGACGGCGCGGCATGGATCGCCGCCTACACGTTGCGCAGACAGCCGGATGGAACCTGGAAGATCACCGGCTGCCAACTCAAGCCGGGCGTCGGCGCCTGAACCGCGTCTACAGAGGCGCGGGCGGGGCGTCCGGGGTTTCGTCGCTGGGACCGATGCCGCCCGGCAGGTCGTCCAGGGATTCGAGCGACTGTTCCGCCGTCGGCGCGGCCAGCGGCTCGACGTCAGGATCGCCGGCGCCGCCGTTGCACCCGCTCACGAACAGCATGGCGGCAAGGATTGCGGCGGCGCGAACGGTGGCGGTTACGGGCGTCATGGTGGCATCCTGATCGTGGGTGGCCCTGTCGGTCCGCGCCCGGACAGCGCGGACGGCGACGGCGATTTCTTGCGTCTGTCCGTGGTCTAGTCCCGGCGGGAGCGGCCGCACCCTAGGTTGCGGCCCGGGCGAGGTCAAGAACCGTGGTCACGACACGCGATCCGGCGTGCCAACGCGGCACTGGCTGCGTCACGGCCTTGGCGGAATATCCCCCCTGGCCCATTCGGCCTGTGTCTGCGCCGCGAAGTCGGGCAGACGCCCCTCCCCGATCGCCTGACGGATGCCGGCCATCAGCGACTGGTAGTAGTGGACGTTGATCCAGGTGAGCAGCATGGCGCCGAGGATCTCGCCGGCCTTCACCAGGTGATGCAGGTAGGCACGCGAATAGTCGCGCGCGGCCGGGCAATCGCTTTCCGCGTCGAGCGGCCTCGGATCGGCGGCGTGGCGGGCGTTGCGCAGGTTGATCCTGCCGAAGCGCGTGTAGGCCTGGCCGTGGCGGCCGGCCCGCGTCGGCATTACGCAGTCGAACATGTCGATGCCGCGCATCACCGACAGCAGCATGTCCTCCGGCGTGCCGACGCCCATCAGATAGCGCGGCCTGTCCTCGGGCAGCACCGGAACGGTGACGTCGAGCGTCGCCAGCATCACGTCCTGCGGCTCGCCGACGGCCAGGCCGCCGACCGCATAGCCGTCGAAGCCGATATCCTGCAGGCCTTCGGCCGAGCGGACGCGCAACGCCTCGACGGTGCCGCCCTGGACGATGCCGAACAGGGCGCGGGCGGGATCGGAACCGAAGGCGGCCTTGGAGCGTTCCGCCCAGCGCCGCGACAGCAGCATGGCGCGCTCGGCTTCCTCGTCGGGACAGGGCAGCGCCACGCATTCGTCGAGCTGCATGGTGATATCGGCGCCGAGAAGCCGCTGGATCTCCACCGAGCGCTCCGGCGTCAGGTGATGCTCGGAGCCGTCGAGATGCGAGCGGAAAGTGACGCCGTCCTCGGTCAGTTCGCGCAGGCTCGACAGCGACATGACCTGAAAGCCGCCGGAGTCGGTGAGGATCGGGCGCGGCCAGTTCATGAAGCGATGCAGGCCGCCGAGCTCGGCCACCCGTTCGGCGCCCGGACGCAGCATCAGGTGGTAGGTGTTACCGAGCACGATGTCGGCGCCGGTCTGGCGCACGGTTTCCGGAAACATCGCCTTGACCGTTCCCGCCGTGCCGACCGGCATGAAGGCCGGCGTCCGCACCGCGCCGCGGGCGAAGGTGATCTCGCCGAGACGGGCCTTGCCGTCGCGGGCTTTCACATCGAAGGCATAGGCAAGGCTCAAGCGGTTTCCCCCGGATACAGAAGACAGGCATCGCCATAGGAATAGAAGCGATAGCCGGATTCGATCGCGTGGGCGTAGGCGCGCCGCATGGTTTCCAGGCCCGAAAAGGCGGAGACCAGCATGAACAGGGTCGAACGCGGCAGATGGAAGTTCGTCAGCAGGATATCGACCGCCTTGAAGCGGTAGCCGGGCGTGATGAAGATATCGGTCGCATCGGCGAAGGGCGCGATCGTGCCATCGTCGCGGGCCGCGCTTTCGAGCAGGCGCAGAGACGTGGTGCCGACGGCGACGATGCGGCCGCCTTCGGCCCTTGCGCGGTTCAGCCGGTCGGCGGTCTCCGACGTGATGTGGCCCAGCTCCGAGTGCATCCGGTGCTCCTCGGTCACGTCCGCCTTCACGGGCAGAAAGGTGCCGGCGCCGACATGCAAGGTGACGAGGACCGTGCCGACGCCGCGGTCCTGAAGCGCCGCCATCAGGGCCGGCGTGAAATGCAGGCCGGCGGTCGGGGCGGCGACGGCACCCTCCTCGCGCGCGAACATCGTCTGGTAGTCGGACTGGTCGCGGTCGTCGGTCGGCCGGCGCGCGGCGATATAGGGGGGAAGCGGCATCTCTCCGACCTGGGAAATCGCCTCGTCCAGGACCGGGCCATGGAAGGAGAAGGCGAGCGTGACCTCGCCGCCCTCGCCCTTGTCCTCGACGATCGCGTCAAGCATACCGAGCAGGCACACCCTGCCCTCGCCGCCGAAGCGGATGGTGTCGCCCGGCTGCAGCCGCTTGGCCGGCTTGACGAACGCCTTCCAGCGGCTGCCGTCGAGACGCATGTGCAGCGTCGCCTCGATCTTCGGCTCGGGTTCGCCGCGACCGATGCGCCGGCCCTTGAGGCGGGCCGCGATCACCTTGGTGTCGTTGAAGACGAGGACGTCTCCCGGCCGCAACAGGCCCGGCAGGTCGCCGACGGTCCTGTCGGCGAGGTCCGGGGTTTCGCCGGGGCGGACGACGAGCAGCCGCGCCGCGTCGCGCGGTTCGACCGGACGCAGCGCGATCCGGTCCTGCGGCAGCTCGAAGTCGAAGAGGTCGACGCGCATGGTGCCCGCCGGTCGGGCCCGGCTAGCCGAGGTCGGCCGCGACCTTCATCGAGACGATCTTGTCGGGATCCTGCACGGGCTCGCCGCGCTTGATCTGGTCGACGTTCTCCATGCCCTCGATGACCTTGCCCCAGACCGTGTACTGGCGGTCGAGGAAGGGCGCGTCCTCGAAGCAGATGAAGAACTGGCTGTCGCCGGAATTGGGATCGGCGGCGCGCGCCATCGAGACGGTGCCGCGCTTGTGCGGCTCGGCGTTGAACTCGGCCTTCAGCTTGGTGCCCGAGCCACCGACGCCGATGCCCTGCGGGCAGCCGGTCTGGGCCATGAAGCCGTCGATGACACGATGGAAGACGATGCCGTCGTAGAAGCCCTCGCGGACCAGTTCCTTGATGCGGGCGACGTGGCCGGGCGCGAGATCGGGGCGCGTCTCGATGACGACGCGGCCCTTGCTCGTCTCCATGACCAGCGTGTTTTCCGGATCGGCGTATTCGCTCATGTCGTCGTAGTCCTTTTCTTGAGGGATTGATCAGCCGTCGGCTGCGATTCTGGCCTTAATGATCTTGTCGGGGTCCTGAACCTGGCCGTTGCTCGCGTCGTCGCCCTTCTTGACCTTGTCGACATTGTCCATGCCTTCGACGACTTCGCCGAACACGGTGTACTGGCCGTTCAGGTGCGCGGCCGGCGCGAACATGATGAAGAACTGGCTGTTGGCGCTGTCCGGGTCGGGCGTGCGGGCCATGCCCAGCGTGCCGCGGGCGAAGCTTTCGTTCGAGAACTCGGCCTTCAGGTCGGGCTCGTTGGAGCCGCCGGTTCCGGTACCGGTCGGATCACCGGTCTGGGCCATGAAGCCGTCGATGACGCGATGGAAGACGACGCCGTCGTAGAAGCCTTCGCGGACGAGCTTCTTGATGCGCTCGACGTGCTTGGGGGCGAGGTCGGGCCGAAGCTTGATGACGACCGGACCATCCTTCAGTTCCAGGATGAGGGTGTTCTCGGGATCGGTGGCCTGGGCCTTCGCCTGGGGGGCGACGGCGAGCACCAGGGCGAAAAGTGCGGCGAAAAGAATACGCACGGGCAGATCTCCTGCTTGAGAGAAACGAAACGGCCGGATCACGCGCGCCCGGCGAGACGATCTTTCAGGGCGATGGCGACGGCAGCCGGGACGAAGGGCGAAACGTCGCCACCCATGGTCGCGATCTGACGGACAAGGCTGGCGGCAATGTGGCGACAGGCCGGAGAGGCGGCCAGAAACACCGTCTCGACGTCCGGGGTCATGATCGCGTTCATGGTGCCCATCTGGATCTCATAGTCGAAATCGGTGCCGTCACGCAGCCCGCGAACGATGACGGACGCGCCCGCATCGCGCGCGGCATCGACCGCAAGACCGGAAAAGGTAGTGACGACGAAATCGCAATCGGCGGCGCGGACGCGGTCGCCCACTTCCGCCTCGATCATCGCGAGACGTTGCTCGACGGTGAAGACGGGCGTCTTGCCGTGATGAACGCCGACGGCGACGACCAGGCGATCGACCAGCCGCGCCGCGCGCGCGATGACGTCGACATGGCCGTTGGTGATCGGATCGAAGCTGCCAGTATAGATGCCGGTTCGGGTCATGGCGCGTGGATACCCCGACGACGGCGGCGGCACAAGCGGTGTGCGTTAACCTTGGACGCGCGTTTTTCGGGCTTCTCCCAACACGTTACGCGGCGAAAAGCCCGAAACTCCGGGCAATGATGTAGTTTCAACTATATTTTTACGATGAACACACGCTGAACGGTCGCTTGGGGGTTCATTCAGACATAAACCGTACGATCCGCTCCAACAAAACGAGAAAATCTCGTGTTACAGGGGCGTCTAATGTCGAACTGGAAGTCATATACTCCGTATCTACCATTCTCCGTATTGTCGTTTACCGCGGCGGTCGTCGCCTTGGCGATCGCCTGGGAACCGGGTGAAGCCGAAGCCAACAAGCCAGCCCAGGACTCGCCCGTGCTGCGCAGCTCGATCGCGGAAAACGGCGGCATCGCCGCGCCCGACTGCCCGGACGCCGTCTGGCCGCATGTCACCAAGGATTGCCTGCTGCATCCCGACCAGGCCACGGCCGACCGCAAGGTGCGGACGATCGAGTTCGACGACGGCGCGTTCGAGGCCAGACGCGCGGAACTGCGCCGCATTTCGGTCGGCCTGTGAGGCCAGGCCGGCCGGGCAAAAGCGAGGCGCGCGCGATACGGCGCGCCCCTTCCGATTCCTTGGGGAAGCGAGCGGGACCGTAGCCCGCTCAGGCCTTAGAACGCTCAGGCCCTAGAACGCTCAGGCCTCTGGGTCCGGCCCTTCTTCGCCGCGGCCTTCTTCGCCGTTGCCTTCCGCGCCGTTGCCTTCTGTGCCCTCGCCTTCCGCACCCTCGTCCTCTATGCCCTCGGCGTCGTCTTCTTCCTCGCTGACGCGCTGGACCGAGACGACGTGTTCGTCCTTGGCGGTCTTGAAGACGATGACGCCCTGGGTGTTGCGGCCGGCGATGCGGATTCCGTCGACGGGACACCGGATCAGTTGGCCACCATCGGTCACCAGCATGATCTGGTCCTGGTCCTCGACGGGGAACGAGGCAACCAGCGGCCCGTTGCGGTCGTTGACGACCATCGCGACGATGCCTTTGCCGCCGCGCCCGGTGACCCGGTACTCGTAGGACGAGGTGCGTTTGCCGTAGCCGTTCTCCGAGAGGGTGAGCACGAACTGCTCGGCGGCGCTCATCTCGGCGTAGCGCTCCTGGCTGAGCTCGGTTCCCGCCTCGACCTCTTCGGACTCATCGGACGGCTCGGGCTGATCGACCTCGCCGCGCACCAGGCGGCTGCGCTTCAGATACTCGCCGCGCTCGGCCGGCGTCGCATCGAAGTTGCGCAGGATCGACATCGAGATGACGCTGTTGCCTTCGGCCAGATTGATGCCGCGCACGCCGGTGGAGTCGCGTCCCTTGAAGACGCGCACGTCGGTCGTGCGGAAGCGGATGCACTGGCCGGTCGCCGTGGTCAACAGAACGTCGTCGTTCTCCGAACAGGTGTCGACGCCGACGATGGCATCGCCCTCGTCCAGCTTCATGGCGATCTTGCCGTTGCGATTGACCTGAACGAAATCCGACAGCTTGTTGCGCCGCGTGGTGCCGCGATTGGTCGCGAACATGACGTCGAGTTCGCCCCAGGTGTCCTCGTCCTCGGGCAGCGGCATGATCGAGGTGATCCATTCTCCTTCGATGAGAGGCAGCAGGTTGACCATCGCCTTGCCACGCGCCTGGGGCGCCGACAGCGGCAGGCGCCACACCTTCATCTTGTAGACCATGCCGCGCGAGGAGAAGAACAGGACCGGCGTGTGCGTCGAGGCGACGAACAGGCGCGTGACGAAATCCTCCTCCTTCGTCGACATGCCCGAGCGGCCCTTGCCGCCGCGGCGCTGGGCCCGGTAGGTCGAGAGCGGCACGCGCTTGATGTAGCCGCCGTGACTGACCGTGACGACCATGTCCTCGCGCTGAATGAGGTCCTCGTCATCGAAATCGCTGACGAAATCCGTGATTTCGGTGCGCCGCGGCGTGCCGAACTCCTCCTTCACGGCGATCAGTTCGTCGCGGATGATCGACTGGATGCGTGCGCGCGAGCGAAGGATATCGAGATAGTCCGCGATCGCCGCGCCGAGCTTGGTCAGCTCATCGGCGATCTCGTCGCGACCCAGCGCCGTCAGCCGCTGCAGTCGCAGATCGAGGATCGCGCGGGCCTGTTCCTCGGACAGGCGATAGGTGCCATCCTCCGAAAGGCCGTGGCGCGGATCGGCGATCAGCGCGATCAGCGGCCCCATATCCTTGGCCGGCCAGGCGCGGGCCATCAGCGACTCGCGCGCCGTTGCCGGGTCCGGCGCGGTCCGGATCAGGTGGATGACCTCGTCGATATTGGCAACCGCGATCGCCAGACCGACCAGGATGTGGGCCCGATCGCGCGCCTTGCCGAGCAGGAACTTGGTGCGCCGGCCGACGACCTCCTCGCGGAAGGCGATGAAGGCGCGCAGCATGTCGATCAGCGTGAGCTGTTCCGGCTTGCCGCCGTTCAGCGCGACGATGTTGGCGCCGAAGCTCGTCTGAAGCGACGAGTAGCGGTAGAGCTGATTGAGGACGACATCGGCCATCGCGTCGCGCTTCAGCTCGATGACGACGCGCAGCCCCTCGCGGTCGGACTCGTCGCGGATGTCGGAGATGCCCTCGACGCGCTTGTCGCGCACAAGTTCGGCGATCTTCTCGATCATCACCGCCTTGTTGACCTGATACGGCACCTCGGTGACGACCAGCGCCTCGCGCTCCTTGCGGATGGTCTCGGTATGGACCTTGCCGCGCATGATGATCGAGCCGCGCCCGGTCGAAAAGGCCGAACGGATGCCGGCGCGGCCGAGGATGATGCCGCCGGTCGGGAAATCCGGTCCGGGGATGATCTCCATCAGCCGTTCGATCTCGATGGCGGGATCGTCCATGAAGGCGATCGCGGCATCCACCACCTCGCCAAGGTTGTGCGGCGGGATGTTGGTCGCCATGCCGACGGCGATACCGCCGGCGCCATTGACCAGAAGGTTCGGGAACCGCGACGGCAGGACGACCGGCTCGCGCTCGGAGTTGTCGTAGTTGTCCTGGAAATCGACGGTGTCCTTGTCGATATCCTCGAGGATCGCGTGCGCGGGCTTGGCCAGCCGCACCTCGGTGTATCGCATGGCGGCGGCCGGATCGCCGTCGATAGAGCCGAAATTGCCCTGTCCGTCGAGCAGCGGCAGGCGCAGCGAGAAGTCCTGCGCCATGCGCACGAGCGCGTCGTAGATCGATTGGTCGCCGTGCGGATGGTACTTACCGATCACATCGCCGACGACGCGGGCCGACTTGCGGTAGGCCTTGTTCCAGTCGTAGCCGTTCTCGTGCATCGAGAACAGGATCCGGCGGTGCACGGGCTTCAGGCCGTCGCGCACATCGGGCAGCGCGCGGGAGACGATCACGCTCATGGCGTAATCGAGATAGCTGCGCCGCATCTCGTCGGTGATCGAGACCGGTTTGATATCGGACGGGTCGGCCGGGCCGGTATCGCCCGTCGGCGGGGTATCGTTATCGGACAAAGGCTGTCTCGTTCGGCGGGTTTTTGACGGTTTTTATTTTATCCGATTCCGGGCTTCGGGGGCAAATCCGGATGGATAGGGTCGAGTACGGAAATTGCTCGATAAATCAGGCAATTATCGGGCGGCGTCGCGGCGACGCACGACTTCCTTCGCCGCGGACCGGTTATATCCTGCCGACGTGGCGTTCGTCACGCGTTCTTCGAGGCCATGACCTGCCGCCACGAAAGCCGGAGATCAGGTCCAGTCGGGCGGGATCGTCTCGTAGGCGACAACGCCGTCCGGGATCACCTCCCACGGCGCCTTCGAGCCGACGAAGATGTGCATTTCGATCTCGATTCCGGGATCCTCGTTGAGGCAGCCCAGAGTGATGCCGTGGACCTCCCCGTCGACGACGCCGCACAGGGTCGAGCCGCAGACGCTACAGAACCGCTTTCCCGCCCCGTTTTCGTCGAGGAAGGTGGTCAGCAGCTCTTCTCCCCGGGTCCAGGAAAAACTCCCTGGCACCACCTGCGCATAGGATGACGCCTGGGCGCTGAAGGCCTTGCGGCAGCGCGAGCAGTGGCACGACCGCGCCGCATAGGGCTGGCTCTCGATACGGTATTTGACTGCCCCGCAGAAACACTCGCCTGTCAGCGCCATTGTCGGATGTCCTTCGATTGCGATTGTGTCCGACCCGCAAGATGCGAACCCGCCCCGGTTTCGCAAGGCCGAAGGCCGAATGCGCGGTGGATGACGGGCCGGGGTTCGGTCGGCGGGCTTGAATCGGGCCGCCGCGCCGGTCACGCTGTCTTGCTCCAACAGACGAGCCCAACAAACGAGATGGTGCCGTGACGCCGGAAGCGCTCATCTCCGCCTTCGTCACGCTGTTCGTGATCATCGATCCGATCGGCATCGCCCCGCTGTTCCTCGCCCTCACGGCAGAGCGCAGCGCGGCCGAGCGGCGCAAGATCGCGGCCCGGTCCGTCCTGATCGCCGTTGTGGTGCTGGTGGCCTTCGCCGTCGGCGGCCTGTGGCTTCTGCAGGCGATGGGGATTTCCCTGCCCGCATTCCGGGTCGCCGGCGGGATCCTGCTGTTCTGGATCAGCTTCGAAATGGTGTTCGAGCAACGCACCCGGCGCAAGGAGACGTCGGCGGAACGCTCGGTCGCTGAAGAGCACCCTGACGACATCGCGGCGGTGCCGCTCGCCATTCCGCTGATGGCCGGCCCCGGCGCGATCACCGCCGTGATCCTTCTGGCGGGCGAGCCCGGCGGAGGATGGATCGAGCTCGCCTGGGTAATCGCCGTCATCGTCTCCGTCCTTGCGGTGACGCTGGCGATCCTGCTCGTCGCGGTGCCAATCGGGCACCTGATGGGCAAGACGGTGCGGACGGTGGTGACACGGCTGCTCGGTGTCATCCTCGCCGCGTTGGCCGTTCAATTCGTGGCCGATGGCGTCCTGGCGCTCATAGCCTGAATTAACAAAATATCGTAGTTTATTGTGTTTGTGAGATAAATGGCGACACACGGAACAAACCGAGTCATCTATGCCGCGCTGGCGGGGAACTCGCTCATCGCGATCACCAAATTCGCCGCCGCCACATACACCGGCTCTTCGGCGATGCTGTCGGAGGCGATCCACTCGCTTGTCGATACCGGCAACCAGTGTCTCCTGCTGATCGGCATCCGGCGGTCGAAGCGGCCCGCGGACGACAATCACCCGTTCGGCTACGGCATGGAGGTCTATTTCTGGGCCTTCGTGGTGGCGATCATGATCTTCGGCGTGGGCGCCGGCGTGTCGCTCTACGAGGGCTACCAGAAGATCCTGGACCCGCACGAAATCACCAATCCGATGGTCAACTACGTGGTGCTCGGCCTCGCAATCGTGTTCGAGGCCGGCGCCTGGTGGGTCGCCTATCGCGAATTCGAGAAGACGCGCGGCCGACGCAACCTGATCGATGCGGTCCGCCGCTCCAAGGACCCGACCGTGTTCACCGTGCTGTTCGAGGATTCCGCGGCGATGCTCGGCCTGGTCGTCGCGCTGATCGGCATCTCGGCGGCGCAGTACACCGGGATCCCGGAATTCGACGGCTATGCCTCCGTCGGGATCGGACTGATCCTGGCGGGCACGGCCGCCATGCTCGCCTACGAGACGAAGGGGCTGATCATCGGCGAGGCGGCGAGCCGGGAACTCATCACCGGCGTCCGCAAGATCGCCATGTCGGCGAACGGCGTACGCCGCATCAACGAACTCAGGACCATGCACCTGGGCCCGAACGACGTGCTGGTGGCGATCAGCCTCGATTTCGCCGATTCCATGCCTGCGGGCGAGGTGGAGCAAACGATCTCGAAGCTCGAGGTCGACATCAAGACGCAGTTTTCCGATGTGCGCCGGGTCTTTGCCGAGATCCAGTCCGCGGCCGGCCACGCGGCAAGCGTCGCCGCCGAACAGGATCACATCCGCGAGAGCAAGGGGAATGAGGCCTAGTCGGCGGTCAGGTCGACCGTCACTTCGGCGCCGCCATAGCCGTGAACGGAATCGTGCGCGCGGACCGTGACCACGGTGATGCCATCGGGGATCGAAACGCCGGTAAGCGAGCGCGTGAACGGCTGCTCTTCGTCGTGCGGATGCAGGAGTGTCCGCGTGCCCAGAACGGTGCCGTCCGGCGCGACCACGTCCCAGCGATCGGCATAGTGGTCCCAGCCGGCGTCGGCGTGGCGCACGGCGACGTCGAAACGCCAGGCACCGCCCTCCTGGCGCGTCGCCTTGACGGACTCCACATCCGCCTCGCCGGCCGACGCCGGCGGCACGGCCACGCTGGCGGCGACGAGTATCGCCAAAAAAGGTGCGTAGATCCGCATCGCCTCAGTGGAGCGGATCGGACCGCCGACGGCCAGTCACAACTGCGTCAGCGGTCCGGCAGGTTTAGCGCCGGCAGACTCAGCGGGCCGACGGCTCCAGTGGCCGCTTGTCGTCGCGCAGCGCGATGTAGATCGCCGGGATCACCAGCACCGTCAGCAGCGTCGACGACAGCAGGCCGAACAGCAGCGAGATCGCGAGACCCTGGAAGATCGGATCGAACAGGATCACCGCCGCGCCGATCATGGCGGCGAGCGCCGTCAGAAGGATCGGCTTGAAGCGGATCGCGCCCGCGTCGAGCAGCGTGCGTCTGAGCGGCTTGTCCGCACTGCGCTCGTGGCGGATGAAGTCGACCAGCAGGATCGAGTTGCGCACGATGATGCCGGCCAGCGCGATGAAACCGATCATCGAGGTTGCCGTGAACGACGCGTCGAACAGCCAGTGACCAATTACGATGCCGATCAGCGTGAGCGGGATCGGCGTCAGGATGACGAGCGGCAGCAGGAACGAGCCGAACTGGGCGACGACCAGGAAGTAGATGCCGAGGATCGCGACCGCGAAGGCGGCGCCCATGTCGCGGAAGGTGACGTAGGTCACTTCCCACTCCCCGTCCCACAGCAGCGAGGCGACGCTCTCGTCGCCGGGCTGTCCGTGCAACAGCATCTGCGGCTTGGGCACGTCGCCCCAGTCGTGGGCCTCGATCGCGTCGGAGACGGCGATCATGCCGTAGATCGGCGCCTCGTACTCGCCCGCCAGCTCGGCCTGAATCATTTCGGCTGGGCGCCCGTTGCGGCGGAAGACCGGATAGGACGCGGTTTCCTCGCTGAGCGTCACCACATCGCCCAGCTCGACGACGCCGCGGTTGCCCGGCAGGGCGTTGGCGGGAACCGGCGTCGACAGCGTGCGCTGGGAGACGGCCAGATCCTCCTTCGGCAGCCGCACCGCGATCTCGATGGGATGGCGACCGCCGCCACGGTGCGAGTAGCCGACCGGCACGCCGGTCAGATAGGAGCGAATGGCGTTATAGACGTCGCTCTGGGAGACGCCGTGATATTCGAGGTTGTTCTGGTCGATGCGGATGTGCAGCCGCGTCGCCGGCGTGCCGAAGCTGTCGTCGACGTCGACGATGTAGGGCACGTCCTCGAAGATCTTGCGCATCTCGGTGGCGACCGCCCGCCGGGTCTCTTCGTCCGGACCGTAGATCTCGGCAAGCAGCGTCGCCAACACCGGCGGACCCGGCGGAACCTCGACGACCTTGATCACGGTTCCCTCGGGCACCTCCAGATCGGCAAGACGCTGGCGAACGTCCAGGGCGATGTCATGGCTGGTGCGGTCGCGCTCGCTCTTGGGCGTCAGGTTGACCTGCAGGTCGCCGTTCTCCGGCAGGCTGCGCAGATAGTAGTGACGCACCAGGCCGTTGAAGTTGAACGGTGCCGACGTGCCCACATAGGACTGGATCGAGGCGAGCTCCGGCAGGTCCGCCAGCTTTTCCGTGGCCCTGGTGAGCACGCGGTCGGTGTCCTCGAGCGTCGCGCCTTCGGGCAGGTCCACGACCACCTGCAGCTCCGACTTGTTGTCGAAGGGCAGCAGCTTCACGGTGACGGTCTTGTCGAAGAACAGGTACATCGCGCCCATCGTGGCGACGCCGACGACGAGCAGGAAGGTCCAGACGCGGAACCGCGTCTTCAAAAGCGGCCTGGCGACCGCGACATAGGCCCGACCGAGAACGCCGCCGTGAGCGGCTTCGTGCTCGGCGACATGCCCGCCCTCGCCGTGGCCGCCATGCTCCTTGCCGATCTTCATCATCAGCCAGGGCGTGACGATGACGGCGACGAAGAAGGAGAAGATCATCGCCGCGGACGCATTCGCCGGGATCGGGCTCATGTACGGCCCCATCAGGCCCGACACGAACAGCATCGGCAGGAGGGCCGCGACGACCGTCAGGGTCGCGACGATGGTCGGGTTGCCGACCTCCGCGACGGCATCGATCGCCGCCTCGCGCCGGCTTCGCCCGTCCTTCATCGCCCAGTGCCGAGCTATGTTCTCGATCACGACGATGGCGTCGTCGACGAGAATGCCGATCGAGAAGATCAGCGCGAACAGGCTGACGCGGTTGATCGTGTAGCCCATGAAATAGGAGGCGAAGAGCGTCAGCAGGATCGTCGTCGGAATGACGATCAGGACGACGACACCCTCGCGCCAGCCGATGGCGAAGGCGACCAGCACGACGATGGAGACGGTCGCCAATCCCAGGTGGAACAGGAGCTCGTTCGCCTTCTCGTTGGCGGTCTCGCCGTAGTCGCGGGTGATCAGGACGTCGAGGTCCTCCGGCACCAGCCGGTCGCGCATCAGCTCCAGGCGCTCGACCAGCCGCTCGCCGATCACCACGGCATTGGCGCCGGCGCGTTTGGAGATGGCGATGGAGACGGCCGGAACCGGCGTCATCGCGCCGTCCTCGCCGCGGCTCATGTGCCAGACGCGATGTTCCTCGGGGGCGGCATCGACCACCACATTGGCGACATCGCCGACATAGACCTTGCGCCCGTCGCGCGCGGTCATCTCCAGGAGCCCGATATCCGGCACGCCCTGAAGCGTCTGGCCGGCAACGACCGGCAGGCTGCGGTCGGTGTCGCGCACGGTGCCGGCGAGGAACGACCGGTTTGCCTCGGTCACCTTGCCGATGAGCTGCTCCAGGGTGATGCCGTAGAGCGCCATCCGCTCCGGATCCGGCTCGATGCGGATCTGGTCGTCGCGGCCGCCGACGATATAGGTCAGGCCGACATCCTCGACCTTGGCGAGTTCGACCAGCAGGTCGCGGGCGATGTAGTACAGGCCGTTGTCGGTCCAGCGATCGGCCGCGTCCGGCTTGGGTGCCAGGGTGACGACCACGATGGCCACGTCGTCGATGCCGCGACCGACGATCAGCGGCTCGGGAATGCCGATGGGGATGCGGTCCATATTGGCGCGCACCTTTTCGTGCACGCGCAGGATGGCGTCATCGGGATCGGTGCCGACGAAGAAACGGGCGGTGACAGTGACGCGGTCGTCCTGGGTCTGGGAATAGACGTGCTCGACGCCGTTGATGCCCTTGACGATGGTCTCGAGCGGCTCGGTGACGAGCTTGACGGCATCATCGGCCTGCAGACCGTCGGCGGAGACGTGAATGTCGACCAGCGGAACGCTGATCTGCGGTTCTTCCTCGCGCGGCAGCGAGACCAGCGCAACCAGGCCGAGCGCCAGCGCGGAGATCAGCAGCAGCGGCGTCAGCGGCGAAGAAATGAAGGCCCGCGTCAGCGAGCCGGAGATGCCGGGCTTCATGGGCGCACCAGACGGTCGCCGGCCTTAAGGCCGCCGAGCACCTCGACCATCGGCTCGCCGTCGGCGACTGTCTGCCCGAGCTGTACCACCACGTCGAGCGGCGTCCCGTCGGGCGCGGAGACCCGGACGTAGTCGAGGCCGTATCGCTTGAAGACAAAGCTCTGTGGGATGACGTAGGTGTCGCGTTCGCCCGCCGCGATCCGCACCAGGGCGCGCTCGCCGACGAAATAGCCGCCGAGCCCCGAGACTTCGGCATCGGCGACGACGCTGCCAGCTTCCAGGCGCGGATAGACGGTGACGATTTTGCCCTTCCCCACGGCACCGCCGGCCTCGCCCATCCCGCGCTTGCCGATCAGGATCTCGTCGCCGAGCTCGATATGGCGGGCGTGGCGCTCCGGAACCTTGAGACGGAGGATATAGCGGTCCGACGCGATTTCGGCGATGGCCTCGCCGGGGAGAACGACGGTACCGATGGTCACGGGGACGGCCAGGACCCGGCCGGCGCCGGGCGCCTCGACCGCGCCTTCGGCGATCTGCTGCTCTGCGATCAGCTTTTCGGCCTGCGCGGTCTGGAGCTGGTTGCGGGCGACGTCGGCGGCGGTCTGCAGCTGGTCGAGCCGCGCCTGGGCGACGATTCCGCGCTCCTTCAGTTCCGTGCCGCGCTTGAGCTCGGTCTCGGCGTTGGAGAGCGCCGCCTGCAGGCCGCGAATGCTGGCCTCAAGCCCCTGGATACGGAGCGCCAGCTTGTCGTCGACGATGGTCGCGATCTTCTGGCCGGCGGTCACCGCGTCGCCCTCGCCCACCGTCAATTCGGTGACGGTCCCGCCGATCCGGGCACGGGCGGGCACGACGTCTGCGCTCTGAACCGTCGCGAAGACGGCCTTGAAATCTTCGACCGTTTGCGGCTCGACGACATACTCGCTTTCGGCGGCGCGCAGCAGCGACGACGGCATGGCCAGGGCGCCCGCCAGGGCCGACGCCAGAAGGAAACTCGAAACTGTGATGGGCTTGCAGCCTAACGTCATGACCATTTCTCCCCGGTCCGCGTCGCAGATATACCTATATATTCAGAAATTGGAATATGAAAAGTGGTGATCGGCGGCGCGCCCCTCAAGGGGCAGACGCGGAGAGATTAACGCAAAAATGCCGCCGGAGTGAACGACTCCGGCGGCATTCGGGCTGAAAGCATGGGTAGATTCGGGGAAATCCGAATCTAGAACGGAATTTCGTCGTCCATATCGCTGGACGGGCCACGGCCGCCGCCGCCCTGCATCGGGCCGCTGGAGCCGAAATCGCCGCCGCCACCCGACGATTCGTAGTCTGATCCGCCGCCACCACCACCGCCGCCGCGGGCGTCGAGCATCGTCAGGGCCGAATTGAAGCCCTGCAGGACGACTTCGGTCGAATAGCGGTCCTGACCCGACTGGTCCTGCCACTTCCGGGTCTGGAGCTGGCCTTCGATATAGACCTTCGAGCCCTTGCGCAGATACTGCTCGGCGATCTTGCAGAGACCTTCGTTGAAGATCACCACGCGATGCCATTCGGTGCGCTCCCGGCGCTCGCCGCTGTTACGGTCCCGCCAGGTCTCGGTCGTGGCGACGCGCAGATTGGCAATCGGACGGCCGTCCTGGGTGCGGCGGATTTCCGGATCGGCGCCGAGATTGCCGACGAGGATGACTTTGTTGACGCTTCCCGACATCACCTGACCTTTCGTTTCGGTTTTCGCCGCAGACACTATCCGCCCGGCCCCGGCCCGTCGCCCCATGCGACGGTTTTCCACAGGTGCTGCGACGGTTGGGCAGGTCCAACGCGGCGCCGCGCTACGTATATCCTGTTGGACGGAACAGCATGTTCCTATATTGTTCTCTTTTCGAACGCAATCCCGCGATTCTCCGGGTTCAAGGCGGCCGATGACCGAAATCCGCACCGAAAGACTGGTATTGCGTCCCTATCGCGCCGACGAAGCCGACCTGCTCGGCCTTCTGCTGCGCGACCGGCGGGTCGTGTTCTGGCAGACCGAACGTGTCACAGAGCGCGATGTCGCGGGCGTCCTGACGCGCAGCCTCGCGCTACGCCCGCGCGGGCTCGGCTGGTTCGCCGCCTTCCGGCACGACGACGGACGGTTCGTCGGCAACGCGATCCTGCAGCCGCTCGACGGCACCGAGGAAATCGAGATCGGCTATCACCTCGTTCCCGAGGCCTGGGGCAAGGGTTATGCGCGCGAGGCGGCGGCCGCCGTTCTCGACTACGGGTTCCAGGCGCTGAGGCTGCCGCGCATCGTCGCGGTGGTGCTGCCTGAGAACGCGCGCTCCCAAAGGGTTCTTGAACGGCTCGGCCTGCCCTATATTGAGGACCGGATCCACGCCGGTCACCTCCATCGTTACCACGCCTTGTCGCGCGCCGATTATCTGGCCGGACACGAAAATGTCGCCGAACCGTCGGAGACCTGAGGCACCATGCAGAAGAACATCTCCGTTTCCGGGGCGCGCGAGCACAATCTCAAGAACGTCTCCGTCGATATCCCGCGCGACGAACTGGTGGTGATCACCGGTCTGTCGGGCTCGGGCAAGTCGTCGCTCGCCTTCGACACGATCTATGCCGAGGGCCAGCGCCGCTACGTCGAGAGCCTGTCGGCCTATGCCCGCCAGTTCCTCGAGATGATGCAGAAGCCCGATGTCGACCACATCGAGGGCCTGTCGCCGGCGATCTCGATCGAGCAGAAGACGACCTCGCGCAATCCGCGCTCGACGGTCGGCACCGTCACCGAGATCTACGACTACCTGCGCCTCCTGTTCGCCCGCGTCGGCATTCCCTATTCGCCGGCGACCGGCCTGCCGATCGAAAGCCAGACGGTCAGCCAGATGGTCGACCGTGTGCTGGCGCTTCCCGAGGGCACCCGGCTCTACCTGCTGGCGCCGATCGTGCGCGGCCGCAAGGGCGAGTACCGCAAGGAACTCGCCGAATTGATGAAGCGCGGCTTCCAGCGGGTGAAGATCGACGGCGCCTTCCACGAGATCGCCGAGGCGCCGGCGCTCGACAAGAAGTTCAAGCACGACATCGACGTGGTCGTGGACCGCATCGTGGTGCGCGAGGACATGGCCTCGCGGCTGGCGGATTCGTTCGAGACCGCGCTGCAGCTCGCCGAGGGGCTGGCGGTCGCGGAGTTCGCCGACGAGACGGACGACAAGGGCGAGGCCAGGCGGCTGATCTTCTCCGAGAAGTTCGCCTGCCCGGTTTCCGGGTTCACCATCGCGGAGATCGAGCCGCGGCTGTTCTCGTTCAACAGCCCGCACGGCGCCTGCCCGGTCTGCGACGGCCTCGGCTCCGAGATGCGGGTCGATCCCGACATGGTGATCCCCGACCCGTCGCTGACCCTGAAGGCAGGGGCGGTCGGGCCCTGGGCGCGGTCGTCGTCGCCCTACTACCTGCAAACGCTGGAGGCGCTCGGCCGGCACTACAAGTTCAAGATGACCGTGCCGTGGGAAAAGCTTCCCAAGACGGCGCAGGACGCGATCCTGTACGGGTCGGGCGACGAGGAGATCAAGTTCACCTACGATGACGGCCTGCGCGCCTACGACACCAAGAAGAGCTTCGAGGGCGTGATCCCCAATCTCGAGCGGCGCTGGCGGGAGACGGAATCGTCCTGGTCGCGCGAGGAAATCGAGAAATTCATGGGTCAGACGCCCTGTTCGACCTGTGACGGCAACCGGCTGAAGCCGGAAGCGCTGGCAGTGAAGATCGCCGGCCTGCACATCGGCGACGTCGTCGCCATGTCGATCCGCAAGGCGAATGGCTGGTTCGAGACGCTGCCCGAGCACCTGAGCGAGAAGCAGAACGAGATCGCCACGCGCATCCTCAAGGAGATCCGCGAGCGCCTCGCCTTCCTCAACGATGTCGGCCTCGACTATCTGACGCTGTCCCGCTCCTCGGGAACGCTGTCGGGTGGGGAGAGCCAGCGCATCCGCCTCGCCTCGCAGATCGGCTCGGGCCTGACCGGCGTGCTCTATGTGCTCGACGAACCGTCGATCGGCCTGCACCAGCGCGACAACGAGCGTCTTCTCGGCACGCTGCGCCACCTGCGCGACCTCGGCAACACGGTGATCGTCGTCGAGCACGACGAGGATGCGATCCGTTCGGCCGACTACGTCATCGATGTCGGTCCCGGCGCCGGCGTGCACGGCGGCGAGATCGTCGCGAAGGGCACGCCGGAAGAGATCATGGCCAATCCGGCGAGCCTGACCGGAAAGTACCTGACCGGCTTCGAGCAGATCGAGGTGCCGGCGGAACGGCGCGAGATCTCCGGGCACCGGCGCATCCGGGTCGTCGGCGCGCGCGAGAACAACCTGAAGAACGTCACCGCCGAGATTCCGCTGGGCACCTTCTCCTGCGTCACCGGCGTCTCCGGCGGCGGCAAGTCGTCGCTCCTGATCGACACGCTCTACAAGGCGATCGCCCGGCGGCTGAACAATGCGCGCGAGCATCCCGGCGCGCACGACCGCATCGACGGCCTGGAGCATATCGACAAGATCATCGAGATCGACCAGTCGCCGATCGGCCGCACGCCGCGCTCGAACCCGGCCACCTATACCGGCGCGTTCACGCCGATCCGCGAGTGGTTCGCCGGGCTACCGGAAGCCAAGGCGCGCGGCTACGCGCCGGGCCGCTTCTCGTTCAACGTCAAGGGCGGGCGCTGCGAGGCCTGCCAGGGCGACGGCCTCATCAAGATCGAGATGCACTTCCTGCCCGACGTCTACGTGACCTGCGACGTCTGCAAGGGCCGGCGCTACAACCGCGAGACCCTTGAGGTGCTGTTCAAGGGCAAGTCGATCGCCGACGTGCTCGACATGACCGTCGACGAGGCGCGCGACCTGTTCGACGCGGTGCCGTCGATCCGCGAGAAGTTCGAGACGTTACAGAAGGTCGGCCTCGGCTACATCCATGTCGGCCAGCAGGCCACCACGCTGTCGGGCGGAGAGGCGCAGCGCATCAAGCTCGCCAAGGAACTGTCGCGGCGCGCGACGGGGCGCACGCTCTACATCCTCGACGAGCCGACCACCGGCCTGCACTTCCACGACGTGAAGAAGCTGCTGGAGGTGCTGCACTCGCTCGTCGACCAGGGCAACACGGTGGCGGTGATCGAGCACAACCTGGAGGTCATCAAGACCGCCGACTGGATCATCGACATCGGCCCGGAAGGCGGCGACGGCGGCGGCGAGATCGTGGCGCACGGCACGCCGGAGGACATCGCCGCGGAAAAGCGAAGCTACACCGGCCAGTTCCTGGTGGAGCTGTTCGCACGCCGGCCGAACAAGCGGACCGAGGCGGCGGAGTAGCGCGCCACGCGCAGCCGTTTTTTCGTAGCTGAGGCGCGCTACCCGCCAGCGACGGTCTATGTTCGTGCCGTGTTACCGGTCACAGAACGACATAGGCGACGATCGCGAAGCCGAGCGCGCCGGCAAGCAGCACGGCGAGCAGGACGATCCTGTCGACCTTTTCGGTATGACCAGTCCATTTTTCGGCGTTGTAGGCGACGTTCGTGAGCTTCATGGCTCCCTGCCTCCTGACAGGCTGCTACCCCAGCCCCGGCAGGCCCTCGTCCCTGAGACACTATATTGGGCGACGTCCCCGCCATTGAAAGGGGCACATGCCCTTTGCCTTTGACGCGCGCGCGGACTAAGTAGCGGCCATGTCGGACACATCCCTCTCACCCATCCATGTCGTCGGCGCGGGCCTCGCCGGGTCCGAGGCCGCCTGGCAGATCGCCGAGGCCGGCGTGCCGGTCGTTTTGCACGAGATGCGGCCCGTGCGCATGACCGAGGCCCATCTCGGCCAGGGCTGCGCCGAGCTCGTCTGCTCCAACTCGTTCCGCTCAGACGACGCCGAGACCAACGCGGTCGGCCTCCTGCACGCGGAGATGCGCCGCTGCGGCTCGATCATCATGCGGTGCGGCGACGCCCATCAGGTGCCGGCCGGCGGCGCGCTCGCGGTCGACCGCGTCGGCTTTTCCGACGCGGTGACGGCGGCGCTCGAGGCCCATCCGCTGATCGAGATCCGCCGCGAGGAAATCGCCGGCCTGCCGCCGCAGGACTGGGACAGCGTGGTGGTGGCGACCGGCCCCCTCACCTCGCCCGCCTTGTCGGAGGCGATCGGCACGGCGACGGACGAGGATTCGCTCGCCTTCTTCGACGCGATCGCGCCGATCGTTCACAAGGACTCCATCGATTTCTCCAAGGCCTGGTACCAGTCGCGCTACGACAAGGCCGGCCCCGGCGGCACGGGGGCCGACTACATCAACTGCCCGCTCGACAAGGACCAGTACGAGGCGTTCGTCGACGCGCTTCTGTCGGGCGAGAAGACCGAATTCCGCGACTGGGAAAAGGATACGCCCTATTTCGACGGCTGCCTGCCGATCGAGGTGATGGCCGAGCGCGGCCGCGAAACGCTGCGGCACGGGCCGATGAAGCCGGTGGGGCTCACCAATCCGCACGATCCTGACGTGAAGTCCTATGCCATCGTGCAGTTGCGCCAGGACAATGCGCTCGGCACGCTCTACAACATGGTCGGCTTCCAGACGAAGCTGAAATACGGGGCGCAAGCCGCGATCTTCCGGACTATCCCGGGGCTAAAGAATGCCGAGTTCGCCCGCCTTGGCGGCCTTCACCGCAATACCTTCCTGAACAGTCCGAAGCTGCTCGACGGCACGCTGCGCCTGCGGGCCATGCCGCGCCTGCGCTTCGCCGGCCAGATCACCGGCGTCGAGGGATATGTGGAATCGGCGGCCATCGGCCTGCTCGCCGGGCGGTTCGCGGCAGCCGAACGGCGCGGGCTGACGATCGTCCCGCCACCGCAGACGACGGCGCTCGGCGCCCTGATCGCCCACATCACCGGCGGCCACCTGTCCGAGGACGGGGCTCAGCGCAGTTTCCAGCCGATGAACGTCAATTTCGGCCTGTTTCCGCCGATCGACGTACCGAAGGTGCCCGGCAAACGCCTGCGCGGCAAGGAAAAGACCGTTGCGCGCAAACGGGCGATGTCGGCCCGCGCGCTCGCGGATATCGATGCCTGGATCGGGCTGCGGGAGGCGGCGGAGTAGCCCGCTCAGCAGACCTTGGTGGCCTTGCGCGCCGCGTTCCAGAGGATCCACTGGCGGCGCCATTGCGGCACGACGCACCTGTCCTCGAACGGCTTGTAGTCCGGCCGGTCCATGCGTTCCAGGTAGGGCCGGACCAGGGCGATCGGCAAAATGGCGGGGACGGCCTGGCGGCAGATCTCCCCGATGCAGTAGCCGGCCTGGTCGAGATGTTGCCAGGCGAGCTGACGCAGTTCGGCACGCACGGCGGACAGTTCGGGCGACGCGGTGCCGGAAAAGATGTCCTCGCGCCGGGCGCCGTGGCGGGTCATCACATCGTCGGGAAGGAAGATCTGTCCGCGTGACGCGTGGAAGGGCATCGCCCGCAGCAGGCCGGTTATCGCGTAGGCGATGCCGCCATGATCCACCATCGTCGCCGTCCAGTTGCAGCCGCGCGCGCCGAGCACCTCGGTCGCCAGAGCCATAGGCTGCGACGAGGTGGCCCGGCAATAGGCCTCGAAATCGGCGACGGACGGCATCGGATCGTCATACAGATCGAAGGCCCTGGCCTCGATCAGGTCGAGCAGCGGCTGGCGGGAGAGATCGCATGTCTCGACCGTCTCAATCAGCGCGGCGGCGACCGGATGCCGCCCCACCTCGCCGTGGCCGCAACCGGCGAGCGCGTCGCGCCACCACTGCAGGCGCATCTCGCCAGGCAGGGCGTCGCTCACGACATCGCGGATGCGGGCGACCTCGAGATTGAAGGCATAGAGGGCGAAGAGATGCCTGCGCTCGGCCTCCGGCGCGAACAGGCTGGCCAGGAAGCGGTCCTTGTCGCCTCGGCGAACCAGGTCTTCGCAATACCGGTAGCTGGCCGTTGTTGCCGCGCCACCCATGTCAATCCACCGCGATCAGCGCGGCCCCCACGGAACGGCCCTCGGCGAGGAGGACGTTGTAGGTTCTGACGGCGGCGCCGGTATCCATGACATCGAGCCCTATACGGTGCTCGGCACAAGCCAGGCGAACATCGGCGGCCGGCTGCTCGAGGCGGCGGCCGGTTCCGATCAGGAGCAGTTCCGGCGGTTCGGCCTCGCGGAACACGCGCTTCAGGCTTGCCGCGTCGAGGCGCGCCGGATCGGGCGCCTCCCAGGCATAGATGCCGCTGTTCACGATGAGGATCGACCCGCGATGCGACATGTTCGCGAAGCGGAAGCCGCCGTGCCCGTAGGCCTCGATCGGCGCCCGTCGCGGGAAGTGCGGGTCGCGCATCTGCATTGCGTCGAACGGCGGACCGCCGCTCCCTGGCTCAGGTCCCCTCCGCGGCCACCGCGGCCTTGGATCCGCTGCCGCTTTCGGGCTTGGCACCGAGATAGAGCAGGATCGGGGATGCAACATAGATCGACGAAAAGGTTCCTACCAGGACGCCCCAGATCATGGCGAACACGAAACTGCGGATCACCTCGCCCCCGAAGACATAGAGCGCGATAAGCGCGAGCAAAGTGGTGAGCGACGTCATGATCGTGCGCGACAGCGTCTGGTTGACGCTGAGGTCGAGCAGATCGGTCATCGGCATCTTCCGGTACCGGCGGACATTTTCGCGAATGCGGTCATAGACGACGACCGTGTCGTTCAGCGAATAGCCGACGATGGTCAGGATCGCGGCGATGCTCGACAGATTGAAATCGAGCTGCAGCACGGCGAACACGCCGATGGTCATGATGACGTCGTGCACCGTGGCGATCACCGCCCCGATCGCGTACTGCCACTCGAACCGGAACCAGATGTAGATCAGGATCGCGAGGATCGACGCCAGAACCGCGATCGTGCCCGTACGGGCCAACTCGGCGCTGACCGTCGGACCGACGATCTCGACGCGGCGATAGTCGACCGTGTCTCCCAGCGCCTCGCGGATCTTGGAGATCACCGCCTGCTGGGCCAGTTCGCCGCCCTCCTGCTGGACGACACGGATCAGAACCTCGTCGGGAGCGCCGAATTCCTGGATCTGGACGTCGCCCAGCCCGAGACCGCCGACGGTCTGGCGCAGCTCGGAGATGTTGGCCGGGCCGTCCTTGGTCTGGATCTCGATCAGCGAGCCGCCGCGGAAATCGATGCCGAAATTCAGACCGACCACGAAGAACAGCACGATCGACAGAACGGACAGGGTCGCCGACAGCGGCAAGGTGATGCGCCGAAGGCGCATGAACCCGATATGGGTGTCGTCCGGAACCAGCCTCAAGAGACGCAAAGGTTCGCTCCCAGTTTAGATCGGGACAGCGGACGGGCGACGAAGCCGAACCCATTCCGCGACGATCAGACGGTTGACGAGATAGGCCGTGAACAGCGTCGTCACGATGCCGATGGCAAGCGTGATGGCGAAACCGCGGATCGGGCCAGAGCCGAGATAGAACAGGATCACGGCGGCGATCAGCGTGGTGATGTTCGCATCCATGATGGTCGAGAGCGCGCGCCGATAGCCTGAATCGATAGAAGCGATGGCGCTCTTGCCCGCTTTCTGTTCCTCGCGGATGCGCTCGTAGATCAGCACGTTCGCGTCCACCGCCATGCCGACGGTGAGGACGATCCCCGCGATGCCGGGCAGTGTCAGGGTCGCGCCGAGCACCGACAGGATTCCGATGACGAGCGCGATGTTGATGAACAGGGCGATATTGGCGAACACGCCGAACAGTCCGTAGACGGCGATCATGAATATCACCACCGCGATGGTACCGATCACGGCCGCGATCTTGCCTGCTTCGACCGAGTCGGCACCGAGCCCCGGACCGACCGTGCGCTCCTCCAGGATCGTCAGCGGGGCCGGCAGCGCACCGGCACGCAGAAGGATCGCCAGATCGTTGGCTTCCTCCACCGTGAAGTCACCGCTGATCTGTCCCGAACCGCCGAGGATCGGCTCGCGGATGACGGGCGCACTGATCACCTCGTTGTCGAGAACGATGGCGAAGGGCCGGCCGACATTCTGCTGCGTGGCGGCGGCGAACCGGCGCGCACCGCTCGAATTGAACCGGAAGCTGACGATCGGCTCGTTGGTGCGCTGATCGAACCCGGGCTGGGCATCGACGAGGTCCTCGCCGCTTACCATCACGCGCTTTTCGATCAGATAGGGCGCCGGCGGGTCGTCCTGCGAATACAGCAATTCGGATTCCGGCGGCGGACGACCATTAAGCGCCTCGGTCGCCGGCATCGACAGGTCGACAAAACGGAAGGTCAGCTTGGCGGTCTGGCCGATCAGCGCCTTGAGGCGGGCCGGATCGTCGAGACCGGGCACCTGAACCAGAATGCGGTCGGCGCCCTGGCGCTGGATGGACGGCTCGGTCGTCCCCAGTTCGTCGATGCGGCGGCGCACGATCTCGATCGACTGGTCGACCGCGGAACTGACGCGCTGGGTGATCGCCTCCTCGCTGAGATCGAGGGTGATCTGACCTTCCGGCGTGGATTGGATGGTGACGTCCCGGGCCGTCGAACCGGTCAGAATCGAGCCTATCGGCTGGGACAGATCGCGGAGCGCCTTCACGGCTTCGTCGGTCTGAGCGACATCACGAATTCTCACGCTCACCGAGCGATCATGCGCCGCAAGGCCGGTGTAGCCGATGCGCTTGTCGCGCAGAATCTGACGCGCGTCGTCACGCAGCGTATCGACCCGCTCCTTGATGACCGCGTCCGTATCGACCGCCATCAGGATGTGCGAGCCACCCTGCAGGTCGAGGCCAAGGACGAGCTGGCGGTGCGGAATCCAGGACGGCCACGATTCGACTTCCTGCTTGGAAACGAAATTCGGGATGGTCGCCAGTATCCCTGCCGCGCAAATCGCGATGATCAGGATGACGGTCCAGCGGGCGAAGTGCAGCATGGGGGCCTAACGCTCGGAGAAAAACATTCGTGGGAAAGGACGCTCTAGCCTTCGTCCTTGACGGGCTCGCCCTTGGCGCGAACCTCGGCAACCATATGACGGGCAATCCGGACACGCACGCCCTCGGCGACCTCGACCTGGATTTCCCGGTCGTCGATCACCTTGGAGATCTTGCCGATCAGGCCGCCCGCGGTCACCACGGTATCACCGCGGCGCAGGGCGCCGATCATTTCCTGCTGCTGCTTCACGCGCCGTTGCTGCGGGCGAAGGATCAGGAAATAGAGAACCACGAAGATCAGGACAAAAGGCAGAAGCGAAATGAGGAAATCGCCGCCGGGCGCTCCTGGGACCTGCGCGAAGGCGGGCGTGACGAACATCGTATTCCTCCAATCCAGACACAACGGGATAGTGCGCCGCCGGATTCCCCGCAGCGAAAGCGCGCGGACTATACCGAGAGCCTCGCGCTTTGCAAACCGATACCGAACCGTCTGCCAAGGTTGTCGGGACCGGCGCCTGCGGGCCGATTGACCCCGCAGGCGCGCGTGATACGGTCCGCGCGCAAGGCACGGGTCATACGCCACAGGCGCGAAGTCCAGGAGATAGGTAACGGTGTCCGGGGAACAAGACGAACTGACGAAACTTCTGGGACGCATCGCCGACAGTCTCGAACGGATCGCCCCGCCCGCGCCAGCGCCGGTGGATATCGCCGCGGCCGACGCCTTCATCTGGCGCCCCTCCCCGCCCGGCCTGCAGCCCGTGCCGGCCGTCAACCGCGTAGACATGGTGCTGCTCAAGGGCATCGACCGCGCCCGCGATCTCCTGATCGAGAACACCGAACGCTTCGCCCGTGGCCTGCCGGCCAACAACGCCCTGCTCTGGGGCGCCCGCGGCATGGGCAAGAGCTCGTTGATCAAGGCGTCGCACGCCACCGTGAACCAGACGCTGAAAGCCGAGGGCGCCGGGCCCCTGAAGCTCATCGAGATCCATCGCGAGGATATCGAGACGTTGCCGGTCCTGATGGGCCTGATTCGCGCCGTTCCAGACCGCTTCCTGATTTTCTGCGACGATCTGTCGTTCGATTTCGACGATACGTCCTACAAGTCGCTGAAGGCGGTGCTTGAAGGCGGCATCGAGGGACGGCCCGACAACACCCTTTTCTACGCCACCTCGAACCGGCGCCATCTGCTGCCGCGCGACATGATGGAAAACGAGCGGTCGACGGCGATCAATCCGTCGGAGGCCGTCGAGGAAAAAGTGTCGTTGTCCGACCGCTTCGGGCTCTGGCTCGGCTTCCACAAGTGCAGCCAGGACGACTACCTGGACATGATTCGCGGCTATGCGGGCCATTTCGGGCTGGAGGTCGCGCCCGAGGCGCTGGAACGCGATGCGCTCGAATGGGCGACGACTCGCGGGAGCCGCTCGGGGCGCGTCGCCTGGCAATTCATCCAGGATCTCGCCGGTCGCCTCGGCCTGCCGCTCAAACCGGCCCGTTGATACGTCATCAAAGACAAACGGCGCGCCGAACTCCGGCGCGCCGTTCTTAGTCTGACCTTGGTGGAACGGTCAGTCAGAAGCCAGGTGCTTGAGCGGATCGACCGGCGTCGAGCCCTTGCGAAGCTCGAAGTGCATCTGCGGGGTCGATACCGACCCCGTCTGGCCGGCCTTGGCGATGACCTGCCCGCGCGAAATCACGTCGCCGCGCTTGACCAGAAGCTCGCTGTTGTGGGCGTAGGCCGTGACCCAGTCGTCGGCGTGCCGGATCAGCACCAGGTTGCCGTAGCCTTTCAGCTCGTTGCCTGCATAGGCGACGACGCCGTTCTCGGCCGCGCGGACAGAGGTGCCTTCGGGAACCGAGACATTGATACCATCATTGGTGCCGCCGTCCCCCTTCTCGCCGAAGGAGGAGATGACACGGCCGCGCACCGGCCAGCGGAAATTGCCGGCCGACAGCGCGGCGGGCTCGGGCACGCCGGCGCGCGTGGAGGTTCCCGCAGAACTGTCGTTCTGGGGCGCGTAAGCGACCTTCTGCGGCTCGGGAGCGTCCAGATTGCTGCTCTCGATGCCGGACTTCTGGACCGGCGCCGGTGCGACCGCCGCGACCTGCTCCGGCTTAGGCGCCTCGGCGGCCGGCTGGGGCGCCGGAGCGGACGCGACATTTGTCTGGGCCTTCGGAGCGGGCGCGGCCGTGGCGACCTGCGTGCCTGCGCCGGGGATGCGAACCTTCTGGCCGATGCGGATGCCGTAGGGCGCCTGCAGATCGTTGGCCGCGATGATCGCGTTCGGGCTTACGCCGTACGCGCGGCTGAGCGAATAGACCGTCTCGCCAGAAGACACGGTATGAACGCCGCCGCCGGCAGCGGTCTTGGGCCTTGCCACTTCGGTCGTGGTGGTCGCCACCCTGGCGGCACTGGCCGGCGTCGGCCCGGCAACCTTGACCACACCCTGCGCCTGGCTGGGATGCACCCAGCCGCCATGCGGCTGCGAGAACACCGGAATGACAAGCTGCTGGCCGGGCTGGACGGCATCGGCGCTGCTGAGGCCATTGACCTTCATCAGCGCTGGCGCGGGAACACCGTAGCGGGTGGCGATGGTGAACGCGGTCTCGCCGGGCGCGACCGTCACGGCCGAACCATTGGCGGACGTCGCCGGAGCCGATCCGAGCTGGTTGGATGCGGGCTGGTTATACGCGGGCTGGGCCGGGTAATTCGACGCCGCGGCGCCTGCGATGGGCTCCGGCGGGATCGATCCGGTGTAATCCGCGCCGGGATCACCGCCGAAGTAGGAACCGCCACTGAACCGGGTGACATCGGAGCTGCACCCCGCCGCCAACGCCCCGAGCGCCCCAACGATCGCGACCCTGAGCAACAGGGTCTGACGGACTCCGCCGATTACGCTACGCATCGCACCACTCACGCCGCACATACTGAAGAACACAGTCGTTAGTAAACGGCCGTTGAGGTAAACATTGGCTTAAGGCTAAGAAGACTTAAGCGTTTTCGACGCTGGAATTCAGAGCTGCTGCGCCTTGCCCGGAACGAGCGGAACGAACATGACGCCGATGAGCGTGTCGTCGTCGTACCCCTCCTCGGTGCGCACGATCCGGTGCAGGTACTGCGCGCCGCCGATCGGGCCGATCGGGATCACCATGATGCCGCCGACCTTGAGTTGGTCGACGAGGACCTGCGGCACCGTCTCGGCCGCCGCAGTGACCATGATCTTGTCGAAGGGTGCCTGGGCCGGCCAGCCCTGAAGGCCGTCGCCGACCATGGCCGTGACGTTGGAGACGCCGAGGTCCCGCAGCCGCTCCTCGGCCTGCCTGTGCAGGGTGCGGTATCGCTCGATCGTGTAGACGCGCCGGCACAGCCTGGCCAGCACGGCGGCCTGATAGCCCGAGCCGGTGCCGATCTCGAGCACCTTGTCGCGATCGGTGAGTTTCAGCAGCGACGTCATGTAGGCGACGACGAAGGGCTGGCTGATGGTCTGCCCGCAATCGATCGGCAGCGAGCGATCGTCATAGGCGTAGACGGCGTGGGCCTCGTTGACGAACAGCGCGCGCGGGATCGTCTCGATCGCCTTGAGGACGCGGGAATCGCGCACGCCCTGCGCGCGCAGCCCCATGATGAGCCTGGCGACCGCGATTCGGCCTTCGCTCAGGTCGCTATCGCCGTCCTCGTCGCTCATTGCCCCTTATGGGCCCCTTCATGGCCCCCTCGTGCGCCCCCGTCATGCACTCAGTGTCTCACGCCTCCTGGCCGAGCGCGAGATGCTCCAGGAGCCGGGCGTGCGCCACGGTATCGGTGAGATTGAGGGTCAGCGGCGTCACCGAGATGCTGCCGTCATAGACCGCGCGCAGATCCGTTCCCTGCGCCGGGCTGGACTTACGCCGCTCGAAGCCGATCCAGTAGTACGGGAACCCGCGGGTGTCGAAGCGTGCATCGATGTGCAGCAGCGACTGGTCGCGCTTGCCCTGCTGGGTCACCTCGATGCCCTGCACCTCGTCGGGCGCGCAGGCCGGGAAATTGACGTTCAGGACGACGCTGGAATCGAAACCGGCGTCGAGCAGCCGGCGGACGGTCCGCGCGCCGTGCTTCTCGGCGGTTTCCCAGGGAATCTGCTCGGGATTGCGGAACGTCTGGCTGAGCGCGATCGACTGCACACCGAGGAGGGAGCCCTCGAAGGCGCCGGCGATCGTGCCCGAATAGGTGACGTCGTCGGCGAGGTTCTGGCCGCGGTTGACGCCCGACAAAACGAGATCCGGCTGCTGGTCCTTGAGCAGATGGCGGATGCCCATGATCACGCAATCGGTCGGCGTGCCCCGCACCGCGAAATGGTTCCTGGAGATCTCACGCAGCCGCAAGGGATCGTTCAGCGTCAGCGAATGCGAGGCACCGCTCTGGTCCGTCTCCGGAGCGATCACCCACACCTCGTCGGAGAGCTCGCGAGCGATCGTCTCGAGCACCTTGAGGCCCGGAGCGTGGATGCCGTCGTCATTGGTGACCAGAATACGCATTCGATCAGTGTCCGTTTTCTTCCAAGTACCGTTCAACCAATCCGGATGTCATGCCCGCGCTTGTCAGGCCCATCACAGGCCGTGGGACAGGGCGCCTCCCCGTCCTCTTACCTCCCGATCGCGTCCATTCCGCCCATGTAGGGCTTCAGGACGTCCGGCACGGCCACCGTGCCGTCTGCCTGCTGATAGTTCTCCAGCACCGCGATGAGCGCACGCCCGGCGGCGACACCGGAGCCGTTCAGCGTGTGGACGTGGCGCACGCCCTTTCCATCTTTCAGACGATAGCGCGCGTTCATCCGACGGGCCTGGAAATCGCCGCAGAGCGAGCAGCTCGAAATCTCGCGATACGCGCTCTGCCCGGGCAGCCAGACCTCGATGTCGAAGGTCTTGCGGGCGGAGAAGCCCATGTCGCCGGTCGACAGCGCCATCACCCGGTACGGCAGCTCGAGGCGCTTCAGCACCTCCTCGGCGCAGGCGGTCATGCGCTCCAGCTCCGCGAGAGACTGCTCCGGCGTGGTTACGGAGACGAGCTCGACCTTGGAGAACTGATGCTGGCGGATCATGCCGCGCGTATCCCTGCCCGCGGCGCCCGCTTCGGCGCGAAAGCACGGCGTCCAGGCGGTCACCCGCGTCGGCAGCACGTCCTCCTCGACGATGTCGTCGCGGACCAGGTTCGTCAGCGGCACCTCGGCGGTCGGGATGAGCCAGTAGCCGTTGCGCTCCTCGGCTTCGATATCCTCGATGCTACCCGCGTAAAACTGGTCTTCCCGGAACTTCGGCAACTGACCGGTGCCGAACATCACCTCGTCGCGAACCAGCAGCGGCGGATTGACCTCGGTGTAGCCGTGCTCGCCCGTATGCAGGTCGAGCATGAAGGCGGCGAGCGCGCGCTCAAGCCGGGCGATACCGGCCTTCAACACGACGAAACGGGCGCCGGAGAGCTTGGCCGCCGTCTCGAAATCCATCTGGCCGAGCCCCTCGCCGATTTCGAAATGCTGCTTCGGCTCGAAGTCGAACGCGCGGGGGGTGCCGACCTTGCGGACCTCGACATTCGCCTCCTCGTCGGCGCCGACAGGCACATCGTCGAGCGGCAGGTTCGGGGTCCAGGACATGGTCCTGTCGAATTCGGCCTCGACGGTACGCACCTCGTCCTCGAGCGCGGGGACGCGTTCCTTGATGCCGGCAACCTCGGCGATCAGCGCCTGTGCCCTCTCCTCGTCCTTCGCGGCCTTGGCCTGGCCGACTTCCTTCGACGCGGCGTTGCGACGCTCCTGCAGGGCCTGCAGATCGGTAACCAGGAGCTTGCGCCGGTCATCGAGCTCGACAAGCCGGGCGGCCGTGCCCCTGTACTCCTCCGACCGCGTCATCAGCGCGGCGTCGAAGGCGTCGGGATTGTCGCGAATCCATTTGATGTCGAACATGGGCGTAACGGCTTGCTGGATGGGTCTGCCGGGTGTGCCGGCTCTGGCGGAACGAGGCCAGGCCCTAGGAGTCCGCCTCGCGCTCGGCCTCAGCCTCGGCGCGCCGCTTCTCCACCATCCTGACCGAAATAATGGACAGTTCGTAGAGAAGCAGGGTCGGCAGCGCAAGCCCGATCTGGCTGATCGGATCGGGCGGCGTCAGGAAGGCGGCGACCGCGAAGGTGATGATGATCGCGTATTTGCGTTTGGTCTTCAGTCCGTCGGAGGACACGATCCCGGCCCGGCCGAGAAGCGTCAGCAGGACGGGAAGCTGGAAGCACAGACCGAACGCGAAGATCAGCGTCATGACGAGGCCGAGATACTCGCTGACCTTGGCGACCAGCTGGATCTTGGCCACCCCGGGACCGGACTGCTCCATCGACAGGAAGAACTGCATCACCAGCGGCATGGTGAGGAAGTAGACCAGCGACGCGCCGAGCAGGAACAGGATCGGCGTCGCCACCAGGAACGGCAGGAAGGCGCCGCGCTCGTTCTTGTAAAGGCCGGGTGCCACGAACATGTAGATCTGCCCGGCAATCACCGGAAACGCCAGGAACGCCCCGCCGAACAGAGCAATCTTCAGCTGCGTAAAGAAGTATTCCTGCGGGGCGGTGTAGATGAGCTCCAACCCCTCGACGTTGCCGCGCGCCCATTCGTAGGGCTTCAGCAGGATGTTGAAGATCTCGGAAGCGAAGAAGAAGCAGATAACGAAGCCGATGCCGAGCGCGATCAGCGACCACATCAACCGCTGGCGCAGCTCGATCAGATGTTCGACCAGCGGCGCCTTTGTCGCTTCGATGTCTTCGTGGCTCATCTATGGATTCCGGACTCAGGCCACCGTATCGGAGCTGGCGGAGCCCGACGTGTCGGCTTTCGGCGTCTTGGCGGCCGCCTTCTTCGCAGCCGGTTTCTTCTTCGCGGCCGGCTTCTTGGCAGCAGCCGGCTTGCTCGCCGAAGCGGGCTTGGTGGTGCCGGCCTTACCGGTGGCCGCGGCGGCTTTTCTGGCGCCGGTGGCCTTGCCGGCGGCGGTGGTCTTGCTGGCGGCGCCCGTCGCGGTCTCCGGCGAAGAGGTACCGGATTTTTTGTCCGTCCCGCTCGCCGCCTTGGCCGATGGCGGCTTCGGCTTGTCGGGCTCCTCTACCGCCTTGCGGACGCTTTCGCCGGCGTCCTTCAGCGGATTGAGGCTGTCCTTGATCTGATTGACCGGATTGACCGACCGCACGCTTTCGATGCTCTTGCGCACGTCGTCGAGCTCGGCTTCCTTCAGCGCCTCGTTGAACTGGCTCTGAAACTCGCCGGCCATCTTGCGCAGCTGGCCGGCATATTTGCCGAACGTGCGCAACATGCCGGGCAGCTCGCGCGGACCGACAACGACGATCGCCACCACGGCGATCACCAGAAGCTCGCTCCATCCGAAATCGAACATCGAGGTCTCCGCCCGCTATGGCGGGCTCCAGATCAAACCAAGCCGGACCGGAAACGCAGGTCCGGACCGCCGGCCGAGACTTAGCTCGCCTTCTTGGCGCCGCTGGTCTCTTTGGTAGGCGATTCGACCGTCTCGCTCGCCTGGTGCTCGATGGTCTTGCTCTTATCCTCGTCGGCGGCCGTCTCGTCCTCGCTCATCCCCTTCTTGAAGCTCTTGATGCCCTTGGCGACGTCGCCCATCAGGTCGGAAATCTTGCCGCGGCCGAACAACAGCACGAGCAGAACGATGACGATTAGGATCTGAAACCAACTGGGAGCCATGTACGCTCTCCTCGAATTCAAGGTTACCGGGTTCGTCGCGACATTATATAGGTCGCCGCCCCGCGGCAACACGATGCCGCGACGCGGTTAATCGCCGAAACGAGTCCGTTCTCCACGGACGGGAAACATCAGCACGGCGGCCTCGTCGATCGCGACGCCGACCTCGGAGCCCACGGCGACCGGGTTCATATCGCGGGACCGGGCCTTCAGCGGCCCGTCGAGGCCCTCGACGGCGATATCGAGCCGTTCCACCTCGCCGAGAAACCGCCGCGCGACCAAACGCCCTGGTACGCCGGCGCCCGGCTCGACCAGCCGTACGCCGTGCGGACGCACGCAGACAGTGACCTCCTCGCCGCTGACCACGCCTTGGCGGGCAAAATCGCCGACCGGCGTCACCACGCGTCCGCCCTCGACCTCGCCGGGAATTTCGTTCAGCTCGGTGAAAAAGCGGGCCGCGGCGAGATCCACGGGCGTGTGATAGAGCTCGGAGGCGGTTCCGACCTGGACCAGGCGCCCCGATCGCATCAGCACGATGCGATCGGCCATGCGCATGGCCTCCTCGGGATCATGGGTAACGATGATGCAGGTCGCCCGCGTCTCGCGCAGGACCGCGAGGGTCTCGTCGCGCACCTCGTCGCGCAGCCGGCTGTCGAGGCCGGAGAAGGGTTCGTCCATCAGCAGCACGCTCGGACGGGGGGCGATCGCGCGGGCCAGCGCGACGCGCTGCTGCTCTCCGCCGGACAGCGCGTGCGGATAGAGTTCGGCGTAATCCTCGAGCCCCACCCTGCGCAGCGCCTTCAGCGCCTCGCGCTCCGCATCGCCGCGCGGCAGTGTCGTCAGACCGAACATGACGTTCTTCAGGATCGACAGATGCGGAAACAGCGCGAAGTCCTGGAACATCAGACCGACGCCGCGCTTCTCCGGCGGGACGAAGCGACTTCCGCCCGAAACCGCCTGCCCGTTGATCATGATGCTGCCGCTCGACGGCTCTTCCAGCCCCGCGGCGAGCTTGAGCAACGTCGTCTTGCCGCAGCCCGAGTGGCCGAGCAGGCAGACGAATTCGGCCGGCTCTATATCGAGCGTCACCCGGTCTACCGCCGGCGCCGTGTCATAGCTGTGGGAAACGTTGTCAAAGGACAGACGGGCGGCGATCGCCGCGCCGGCGGTGCCGCGGCGGCCCCAGCGCCCCATGTCGCGCAGCCGCCCGGCCTTCGGCCGATCGCCCGCACTCGTCGCCGCCGCCTCGTGCACCGGGCTGGCGTCTTTCGTCGCCGTCGACATTACCGCTCCTCTTCGTCCTCGGCGAAATCATCGCCGAACGGGAGTTCGTCCTCGAGCGGGTCCTCGTCTTCCGTCAGGGCGTCGCCGTCGGACGGCGACGGCACCTTGAAGTCCGGCGGCAAGCGGCTGTCGAGAAGGCCGGCGCCCTTCAATTCCTCGACGCCGGGGAGATCGCGCAGCGACTCCAGGCCGAAATGATCGAGAAACTCCTCGGTGGTGCCGTAGGTGACGGGCCGGCCCGGGGTGCGCCTGCGGCCCCGCATACGCGCCCAGCCGGCTTCCATGAGCACGTCGAGCACCCCCTTTGAAATGGAAACGCCGCGGATCTCCTCGATCTCGGCACGCGTCACCGGCTGGTGATAGGCGATGATGGCCAGAGTCTCGAGGGCGGCCCGCGAGAGCTGCCGCTGATCGACGGCATCGCGGCGCAACAGGAACGACAGGTCTTCGGCCGTGCGAAAGCGCCACTTGTCCGCGACACGCACCAGATTGACGCCGCGGCTGGAATAGGCCGCCTGCAATTCGCCGAGCAGGGCCGGTATATCGGCGTCCCTGGGCAGCCGCGACGCGATCGTGGCGACATCCAGCGGCTCGGCGGCGGCGAACAGCAGCGCTTCGAGCATGCGCAACTGCTCGCGGCGCTCGCTCGGCGTCATGCTGGCGATGTTGTCTTCGGTCGTTTCCGTCATTTTCGCGGTTCCCGCGCCTTCATATAGATCGGCGCGAACGTTTTTTCCTGTCGAAGTTCCAGAAAGCCTTCGCGGCAAAGTTCCAGGCTGGCCGAAAACGTCGAGGCGGTCGCGGTGCGGCGCATGGCCGGATCGGCGATAAACTCGCCCACGAGCGCGTCGAGCGCCGTCCACGCGCCGATCGTCCCGACGAGACGCTCGAGGATCTCGCGCGCCTCCTTCAGGGAGACGACCTTGCGCGGCTTCAGCACGACCCTGCGGACGGCATGCTGACTGGCCTGTTCGCCGTAGGCCTTCAGAAGGTCGAACAGGGTCGCCTGGTAGACGTTGCGACGCTCGACACGAACGCCCTCGGGAAGCCCGCGGGGAAAGACGTCGCGGCCCAGCCTGTCTCGGTTCACCAGTTTGACCGCGGCGTCGCGCATCGCCTCGAGGCGCTGCAGCCGGAACGCGAGGATCGCCGCCATCTCCTCGCCGGTCGGCTCCTCGTCGTCCATCTGCTTGGGCAGCAGCAGACGCGACTTCAGATAGGCAAGCCAGGCGGCCATTACCAGATAATCGGCCGCGAGCTCCAGCCGCAGCCGGCGCGCCTCGTTGATGAAAGCCACATATTGATCGGCGAGCGCCAGGATCGAGATCTTGGCCAGATCGACCTTCTGCGACCGGGCCAGCGCCAGCAGCAGGTCCAGCGGCCCCTCGAAGCCCTCGACGTCGACCAGAAACGCTTCCGCGTCGGGTTGCGGGATGCGCTCCGACGTTTCGGCCCAGAGATCGGCGCCCTTATCCGTCATGGAGCCGCCCCGGTCACTAGGCCTCCCCCGCCCCGGCCGCCAGATCGAGCAAGGCGAGAAACTCGTCCCGCGCCGCCGCGATGTCGCATGGCTCCGGGTTCGCCCAGCCGAGCGCGCTGGCGGCGCGCTCGGCGGCGCGCCCCGTCAAGTCCGGCGTACTGGAGGCGACCGCCACCATCTCGTCGAGGTTCCCGTTGCAGTGCAAGGCCATATCGCAACCGGCCTGGAACGCTTTGGCCGTCCGCTCCTCCAGGGTGCCGGACAGTGCGCCCATGGACAGGTCGTCCGTCATCAAGAGCCCGTCGAAACCGATCGAGCCACGGATGATATCATCTACGAGAACGGACGACAGGGTCGCAGGCGCCGCGGCGTCGATGTCCGAATAGACGACATGGGCGGTCATCGCCATCGGCAGGCCGGCCAGACGGCGGAAAGGCTCGAAGTCGGTCCGTTCCAGTTCCTCCCGCGCGCAATCGACCACGGGAAGGTCGTAGTGGCTGTCGGCGCCTGCGCGTCCGTGACCGGGGATGTGCTTCATGATCGGGGCGACCCCGGCGGCGGATACGCCTTCGGTCTTCGCGCCGGCCAGTTCGGCGATGGCCGTCGGGTCTTGGCCGAAGGATCGGTCGCCGATCACGTCATGCGTCGCCGGCACGCGGATATCGAGGACGGGAACGCAATCGACGGTTATGCCGAGATCGATGAGGTCTTCGCCGATCAGGCGGCCGAGCAGCCACGCCGCCCGTGTTCCCGCGCTCGCGTCGCGCTCGCGGATGCGCGCGATCACCTCCGCGGTTGGATATTTGGCCCAGATCGGCGGACGCAGCCGCTGGACCCGCCCGCCTTCCTGATCGATCAGGACCGGCGCATCGGGACGTCCCACGGCCCGCCGGAAATCGGCGATCAGCCCGCGGATCTGTTCCTTGTCGACGCAATTGCGCGCGAACAGGATCAGGCCCCACGGATCGGTGGTGGCGAAAAATTCGTGCTCGGCCGGCGTCAGCGTCGGACCGGCGCAGCCGCAAATGAAGGCTCTCGTTGCCATATCGGCGGATTAGCCCCCGCCAGAGGCCCGGTCAACCGGATCGTTCCGGGATCGGCAGGCCGGAGGCCTCGCGCGCCGCTCAGTTGCGACGCACGAAGCAGTCCAGACCCGCGGATTTCAGCTTTGAACACAAGGCGTTGGCATCGCCCTGACTTCTCATCGGACCGACGCCGACGCGATAGTAGATTCCGCGATCGCCGAGATCGGCACGCTCCACCGCAGGTGAATAACCGGAAAGCTGACCGCTGTATCGCTGGCTGATCGACGCCGCCGTTCCACGCGCATCCTGCTCGCTGCGGCTCGCCGCAACCTGGACGACATAGGATCCCGGCGGGAATGTCGTCGTTTGCGCTTCGGCGGGCTGGGTCGGCGCCGCGGCCGTCGTCGTCGTTTGAGTGGGCGCAGGCGCGGGGGCGGTGTTCTGTTGCCCTGTCGGAAGGGTGGCAACCACATTCGGGTTGAGCTGAAGCGGTTGACCAGACTGCGGCTGAGCCGGAGCCGGCGCTGCCGGAGGCACGAAACTGGTTCCGGGCTGATTCCGAGCCGCCGAGGGCGCCGGAGCTGGTGCCGCCTGTCCGGCAGCCGGTTGCGAGCTCGCCAGATCAGCAGGCCTGGGTTCCGGAATGGGCACACCGGTTGTCGCGGGCTGCTGGGTCTCAGCGGCCGCGGTCTGCTCGGGCTCTGACGGCTGCGGCGTGCCGGGAAGCGGTGCCGGCTGCAGCGGCGCGGGCTGCAGCGGTTCGGCCGGCTTCGGCGCCTCGATCTCGCCGACGATCGTCCCGTCCGGCTTCACGACGACGGTGCGTACGCGCTTGGGCAGTTCCTCGCCCGCAGCGCCATCCGCCGGAGAATCGCCGGTCGGCGCGGTCCCACGCAAACCGGCTCCCTGCGCCTGCGTCTGCCCCTGGTTCGGATCGATGACGCGAACCTGACGACCGCCGACATCGGCGACCGGCTCCTCGCGTGAAACGAGCCGGGCCTCGTCATTCGCGGCATTGCCGCCGACGCGGTCATATACGAGCTTGCCCTGTTGCGGGGCCTCCTCGGCGCCGGACGTTTCCGGCTCCAGCTTCGACGGCGCGTTGTCGGCCCGGATGACCGGCGGAGGCCCGCTGGTGCTCTCGCCGAAAATGCCGCGATAGACCAGCGCCGACGCACCGCCGAGAACGATCAGGCCAAGAAGGCCGGCGACGATCAACGTGCCTTTTCTGCGGCCCTCCGGCTCGACCGGGACTTCACCGTCATAGGGCGGGATATGGCCGGATTCGTCGTAGACGGGTTCGGATTCCGCGTAGACGTCGTCCGTGTAGTCGGCTCCGCGCAGCTCCGGCGCGGCAGCGTACGGCTCATGATCGGCGTAATCCGGCGCGGCCCGGTAGGCCTCGGGCTCGTCGGCAGGCGCGCGATGGATGGCGTGGCCCTGCGGCAGAGGCGGCTGGGCAGACTGGGGCGGCTGCGAAGGCTGCTCGTAGTCGTCCGCCGGCCAGGCCTGATGCTGCTGCACCGGTTCGTCATAGGTCTCGTGCTGGCGATAGTCGCCACCGAACCTCGGCTCGACCCGCTGGCTCGCGGCGGCGAGATCGGCGTAGAGGCGTTCCGTCGATTCGCGATCATACTCCGTCGCGTCGGCCAAATCGTCGGAAGGCGGCAGTTCAGGCTCTACGTGCTGCGCATATCGCGCATCATAGGCCTCAACCGGCACGTCGGATTCGGCTTCGATCGGGGATTCAGGTTCGACCGGATGCGATTCGTAAGCTTGCCGGCCGGTCTCCGGCGACACGGACGGCTCGCGCCTGCGGCTGTTGAAGTCGGCGAAGGGATCCTCGTCGATAAGGCGCGCGAGTTCCACCAGCGGATCGTCCGCCGGCAGGTCACTGCTGCTCGACGGCGTATCCGCCAGTTCGTCATATTCCCCAGGTACGGAACGCTTCGGGTAGCGCGTATCCGACATTCGTCGCCCTATCTCGCATTGTTGTCGCGAAGGGGTCGGTCAATCATCGTTGTCGGACGGGCAGCGTGTTTCAACGCATTTCTTCGAGCGGCTCGACGCCGAGCATGCCCAATCCGGACGAAATCACCAACGCGACGGCTTGCACCAGTGTCAGTCGAGCCATGGTTGAAGCTCTGTCTTCTGCGTTAATAAAGCGTAATTGTGGCAAGTCCTTGCCTCGATTCCATAAACCATGAAACGCGCTGGCCAGGTCGTACAGGTAGAACGCGATGCGGTGCGGCTCATGGGCGAGCGCCGCCGTTTCGACGACGCGCGGGAAGGTCGCGAGCGTCTTGATCAGCGCGAGTTCGAACGGATCGGCGAGCGCCGAAAGCCCCTCTGGACCAGGGGTTTCCATCGGAAACGCGATATCGGGATAGACCTCGGCGGCGTTGCGGAACACCGAATGCGCCCGGGCGTGCGCGTACTGCACGTAGAAGACCGGGTTGTCCTTCGACTGCTCCTGCACCTTCTCGAAATCGAAATCGAGCGGCGCGTCGTTTTTTCGAGTCAGCATGATGAAGCGAACGACGTCTCGACCGACCTCGTCGACCACATCACGCAGAGTGACGAACTCGCCCGCCCGCTTCGACATCTTCACCGGCTGGCCGCCCCGGAACAGCTTCACAAGCTGGCAGAGCTTCACGTCGAGCGACGCTTTGTTGTCGCTGACCGCCTTGACCGCGGCCTGCAGGCGCTTGACGTAGCCACCATGATCGGCGCCGAGCACGTTGATCATGGTGAGGAAGCCGCGCTCGTACTTGTCACGGTGATACGCGATGTCCGACGCAAAATAGGTGTAGCTGCCGTCCGATTTCATCAGGGCGCGATCGACGTCGTCGCCGAAATCGGTGGACCGGAACAGGGTCTGCTCCCGATCCTCCCAATCGTCCGGCAACTGGCCCTTCGGCGGCGGCAGTCGTCCCTGATAGACGAGCCCGCGGCCGCGCAGGTCGTCGATCGTCGCGGCGATCTTGTCGACCGGCTTCGACAGAGAACGCTCGGAATAGAAAACGTCATGGACAATGCCGAGCGCGGCGAGATCGTCGCGGATCATCACCATCATCGCGTCGATGGCGAAATCACGGACGAGCGGCAGCCATTCCGCTTCCGGTTTCTCCAGTAGTCCCTTGCCGTACTTGTCGGACAGGGCCTTGCCGACCGGAACCAGATAGTCGCCGGGATAGAGCCCCTCGGGGATCGCGCCGACGTCCTCTCCCAGCGCCTCGCGATAGCGCAGGAAGGCGGAGCGGGCGAGCGTATCAATCTGCGAGCCGGCGTCGTTGATGTAGTATTCGCGAGTGACGTCGAAGCCGGCGAACTGCAGCAGTCCGGCGAGGGCATCGCCGAAGACGGCGCCACGGCAATGGCCGACATGCATCGGGCCAGTCGGATTGGCGGAGACGAACTCGACATTGACCGGCTCGCCCTTGCCAATGCCGCTGCGACCGTAGTCGCCGCCTGCCCGGACGAGCGCATCGAGCCCCGCGCGCCAATAATCGTCGCTCAGCGTCAGGTTGACGAAGCCCGGTCCGGCGATATCGACGGAGACGACGTCTCCCGACGCGCGCAGGCGTTCGGCGAGCCTCTCGGCGATATCGCGCGGCTTCGCCTTGGCATCCCTGGCCAGGACCATCGCGGCGTTCGTCGCCAGGTCGCCGTGGCTTGGATCACGCGGCGGCTCGACCACCACTCGCGAGGTGTCGATCCCGGCCGGCAATATGCCTTCGGCCGACAGGGCCTCGACGGCGCCGACGACCCGGCCCGTGAAATCGCCGAATACATCCATACTTCAGAGCTTTCCCAGATTGTCCGTCGGTTTTCCGAACGGCGCGCGCCGCCTAGCGCAATTCCGGCGTCTCGTCAAACAGGCGCCGGTGCTCGATCATCGCGAAACGGTCGGTCATGCCGGCGATATAGTCGGCGACAATGCGGGCACGATGCGTCCGATCGGTCGCCTCGCAGGCATGCGCCCACTCCGCCGGCAGGCGGTCGGGACGGGCGAGAAGCTCGGCGAATATCCGCTCGACCGCCTGCTCCGCCTCGTCCATCACCCGCTTCACGCGACTGTGGCGATACATCCGCGCGAACAGGAAGGCGCGCAGGTCCCGTAGAGCGGCCGTCATGTCCTCGGAAAAGGCGACGAGCTGGTGGCCGGCGGCGCGCACATCCGCGGGCGAGCGCGGAGCGAGCGACGCGACGCGGCGCGTCGATTCCGTCAACGCGTCCTCGACGAGCCGGGTGATCACGCGCCGCGTGGTCTCGTGGATCAGCCGGTTGCGCTCCAGGCCGGGATATCGCTCGCGCACCTCGGCGACGATCTGCCGGAGGAACGGCACCGCCTCCTCCAGCTCCGCGATCTCGAACAGGCCGGCGCGCAGGCCGTCGTCGGTGTCATGGCTGTTGTAGGCGATATCGTCGGCGAGCGCGGCCGCCTGCGCCTCGATGCCGGCATGGAGGTGGAGGCCGAGCTCCTGCTCCGTGTTGTAGTCGAGGATCGGCTCGGGCACGCCGGATTTGGCGTAGGCACCGATCGCGTTGCCACCGGCATCGATCAGCGGGCCGTTGTGCTTGACGATCCCCTCGACGGCTTCCCAGCTGAGGTTCAGGCCATCGAATTCGGCATAGCGGCGCTCCAGTTGCGTCACCGCGCGCAGGCTCTGGGCGTTGTGGTCGAACCCGCCGAAGGGCGCCATCACCCGATCGAGCGCCCGCTCGCCGGCGTGGCCGAACGGCGGATGGCCCAGGTCGTGGGCGAGCGCGACGGCCTCGGCGAGATCCTCGTCGACGCGCAGGCTGCGGGCCAGCGCACGCGCGAGCTGCGAGACCTCGAGCGTGTGGGTCAGGCGGGTCCGGTAGTGATCGCCCTCGTGGTAGATGAAGACCTGGGTCTTGTACTGGAGCCGGCGAAACGCCGTCGAATGGATGATGCGGTCGCGGTCACGCTGGAATTCGGTGCGCGTCGGGCTCGCCGGCTCGGCGTGCAGCCGTCCGCGGCTGTGCGCCGGATCGCAGGCGTAAGGTGCCAGCAATTCGGTGGGTGGATTGACAGTCGTCGGCTGCTTCATACCTTAAGACCACACGCGGAGCCCCTCCGGGGTCCGTCTGGAGAGCGATACATGCTGGACACGCAAGACAATACCGTAATCGTAACAGACCGCGCCGCGCGCCGGATCGCCCAGATCCTCGCCAAGGATCCGGAGAAATCCGCCCTGCGCGTCAGCGTTTCCGGCGGCGGCTGTTCCGGCTTCCAGTACGGATTCGAGCTCGAAACCGATCGCGGCGACGATGACATGGTCATCGAGAAGAACGGTGTACAGGTGTTCATCGATTCGGTGTCGCTGATGTACATGTCGGGGTCCGAGATCGATTTCGTCGACGATCTGATCGGCGCCTCCTTCCAGGTCAGAAACCCGCAGGCCACGGCCGCCTGCGGCTGTGGTACCTCCTTCTCCATCTAAAAACACACGGTGGACGGATTTCGCAGGCGGTTTCGCCCGGGACGTCCGGCGCGTATGCATATCGGTGACTAACGCGTGGGGCCCTGCCTGACGCGTGGAGACGTGACCGGCAAGTGGGGAAGCGCATGAAGATCGCCACCTGGAACATCAACGGCGTCCGGGCCCGGATCGAGAACCTGAGAACCTGGCTCGACCAGGCCAGTCCCGACGTGGTGTGCCTGCAGGAACTGAAATCCGAGGAAGCCGCCTTTCCCGCCGACGCGCTGGAGGGCTCCGGCTACAACCTGGCGATCCACGGCCAGAAGGGCTTCAACGGCGTCGCGATCCTGTCCAAGCGCCCGCTAGAGGACGTGACCGTCGGCCTGCCGGGCGACAAGGACGACACGCAGGCCCGCTACGTCGAGGCGGCCGTCTCCACCGATACCGGCGTCGTCCGCGTCGCTTCGATCTATCTGCCGAACGGCAATCCGGTGGACTCGGACAAATTCCCCTACAAGCTCGCCTGGATGGACCGGCTGATCGCGCACGCCAGAAAACTCCTGGCGCTGGAGGAGCCACTGGTGCTCGCCGGCGACTACAACGTGATCCCGACGCCGATGGACGCGAAGCATCCGGAAAAATGGGAGAATGACGCCCTTTTTCAGCCGGAAAGCCGCGCAAGGCTCCGCGAACTCGAAGCCCTCGGCCTGACCGACGCGGTGCGCACCGGCTATCCGGGCGAGGATATCTACACGTTCTGGGATTATCAGGGCGGCGCCTGGCAGAAGAACAACGGCATCCGCATCGATCATCTGCTGCTGTCGGCGCAGGCGACCGACCGGCTTGTGGGCGTCGGGATCGACAAGGATGTCAGGGCCTGGGAAAAGCCGTCCGATCACGTGCCCGTCTGGGTCGAGCTCGCGGACTGACGCCACAGGCGGCTAAGGGCAGCCCCCGCTCCTGCGGTGGTCCGGCCGTCCTGATCAGATACTGAGTGGGAAAGTCAGTTCCTGGACTTATCGATCCAGGACTGGGCGAGCGCGGAGCCGACGGCCTTCTGTTCGTCGGTCAGAACCGCGCTGACCCGATGGTCGACCGCGAGAACCCAGTCGCGGTTCTTCGGCGTCGCGTTCTCACGAGCAACCACAATCCACATATAGCCCTTCTCCGGCAGCGGACGAACGCCGTTGCCGTAGATTAGCACCTCGCCGAGAGTCGCCTGCGCGGCGACATGGTTCTTGCGGGCCGCCAGGCTCAGCCAGCGTACGGCGCGAACCGAATCCGACCCGACACCGCCTTCACCGTCGAGATAGATCCTGGCCAGGTTGTACTGGGCGTCGGCGTCGCCGAAATAGGTGGCCGCATGGGTGAAAAGGTCAACGGCGCGGCTGACATCCGGCTTTACGCCGGTGTTGGCGATGCCCGTCTTGTAGTAGTTGGCGAGGTTGACGAAGGCGTCGGCGACGACACGTGCCGACGGCGTATAGGGATTGTCGTCGGCGTGTTCGTCGGCGATCGCCGAGAACATCTGGAACGCCTTGTAATCGTCTTCCTGCACACCATCGCCCTCGGCGTACATCTTGCCGAGCTTCCACTGGGCGATCGCATGGCCCTTGGAGGCGGCGAATTCAAAGGCGTTGAAGGCGGACGTGCGGTCGCCGGAACTGTAGAGCTCGGCGCCCATCCGGAAGGCGTCGACCGGCGAGGCATCGGGGGCAAGCGGCAGCGAAGGATCCAGCGCGCGCGCCGGAGCGGCGGCGAACACCGCGGCGGTGACAACTCCTGCTGCTACGAGCTTAACAGTCCACATAGCCTGCCACTTCTACCGACCCGTCCAGGCGCCTCGCTGCGGCTATCGCGCGAAGACCGCACCCTTAGGGCACTCGCTCCATGGCCCTCTTCCGGGCCTCTTCCGGCAATCTCAATTCCCTTGCGGTCCGCTCAGTGCCATGGCGTCCGAAACCAACGCAAGGCCCCGTGTCGGGTGCTTCGACCGCTCTCGCCCCGGTAGCGAAAACCGCCTGCGGCGCGACGCCGCGCGAAACGACCTTGACCACAAGGCCTTACCTCAATCGTCGGCGTTTGTGGCGCAATAGCGGCGGAGATCCGATTGCGGTTAACAGGTTGCATTTCCCTCACGTCGTGTTGCGCAACTGCAACAAAACTCGGAGAGGGTGTGGCGCCGCAACAACCAAGACGCAAAAAGGGACGCCAACGCGGCGCCCCCCCATTATCGGAAACGTCGTACCGATGGTGACCGGCGCGACGTTGTCCAGCGTACTCCTTTAGACGACGCAGGCCTTAGTCCGGAACGAACCGGACCGCGCCCTTGTCCGCGCTCGTCGCGAAGGCGGCGTAGGCCCTGAGCGCGGTCGTGACCCGCCGCTGGCGGGGCTGCGCCGGCTTCCAGCCTTCGGCTTCCTGCGCCTCGCGGCGGCGGGCAAGCTCGTCGTCGGCGACGGCGAGATTGATGGTCCGGTTCGGAATATCGATCTCGATGATGTCGGCCTCGTGCACGAGGCCGATGGTGCCGCCGTTGGCGGCTTCGGGCGAGACGTGGCCGAGCGAGAGGCCGGAGGTCGCGCCCGAGAAGCGCCCGTCGGTGACGAGCGCGCAGGCCTTGCCCAGTCCCTTCGACTTCAGATAGCTCGTCGGATACAGCATTTCCTGCATGCCGGGGCCGCCACGCGGTCCCTCGTAGCGGATGACCACGACGTCGCCTTCCTTGATCTTATTGGTCAGGATGGCGTTGATCGCGGCGTCCTGGCTCTCGAAAACACGCGCGGGTCCGGAGAACTTGAGGATGCTCTCGTCGACGCCGGCCGTCTTCACGATGCAGCCGTCGACGGCGAGGTTACCCTTCAGCACGGCCAGGCCACCGTCCTTCGAGAACGGATGATCGGCATCGCGAATGACACCCTCCGCCCGGTCCAGATCGAGTTCGTCCCAATGCCGGTTCTGGCTGAACGCTTCCGTGGTCGCCACGCCGCCAGGCGCGGAGCGATAGAAGTCGCGAACGGTCTGGCTCGTCGTTTGCGCCACGTCCCATTGCTTGAGCGCTTCGCCGAGGCTCGGAGAATGCACCAGGGGCAGCTCCCGGTTGATCAGCCCCGCACGGTCGAGTTCGCCGAGGATCGCCATGATGCCGCCGGCACGATGGACGTCCTCCATATGGACGTCGCTCTTGGAGGGGGCGACCTTGCACAGGACCGGCACCCGGCGCGACAGCCGGTCGATATCTTCCAGGGTGAAATCGAGCTCGGCCTCGTGCGCGGCGGCCAGCAGATGCAGCACCGTGTTGGTGGACCCGCCCATGGCGATATCCAGCGTCATGGCGTTCTCGAACGCACCGAAATTCGCGACGTTGCGCGGAAGGACGCTCTCGTCATTCTGCTCGTAGTAGCGCCGGGCGAGATCGACGATCAGATGGCCGGCCTCGACGAACAGGCGCCTGCGGTCGGCATGGGTGGCGAGCACCGAGCCATTGCCGGGGAGGGCCAGGCCGAGCGCTTCGGTCAGGCAGTTCATCGAATTGGCGGTGAACATGCCCGAGCACGAACCGCACGTGGGGCACGCCGATCGCTCGATGGCCTGCACGTCCTCGTCGCTCATGGTGTCGTCGGCGGCGGCAACCATCGCGTCGACCAGATCGAGCGCCTGGGTCTTGCCGGACAGGACGACCTTGCCGGCCTCCATCGGACCACCGGACACGAACACGGCCGGAATGTTCAGCCTGAGCGCGGCCATCAGCATTCCGGGTGTGATCTTGTCGCAGTTGGAGATGCAGACCATGGCGTCGGCGCAGTGCGCGTTGACCATATACTCGACCGCATCGGCGATGAGCTCGCGCGAGGGCAGCGAATAGAGCATGCCGTCGTGGCCCATCGCGATGCCGTCGTCGACGGCAATGGTGTTGAATTCCTTGGCGACGCCCCCGGCGCCCTCGATCTCGCGGGCCACAAGCTGGCCGAGATCCTTCAGGTGCACATGGCCCGGCACGAACTGGGTGAAGGAGTTGACGACGGCGATGATCGGCTTGCCAAAGTCGGTTTCCTTCATGCCGGTGGCGCGCCAGAGGCCGCGCGCGCCGGCCATGTTGCGTCCGTGCGTCGTGGTGCGGGAGCGATAGGCGGGCATTGTCGTTTCCTAAGTCCGTTTCTGATCATTAGATGGAGCATCCGGCGCCAAAGCCAAACACTCCAGGATCCGCGACCGGGCCAGCGCGATTTTTCACGTCTTCCGCCCGAAGATCGCGGGCAACAATCGGGGAAGCGCCCGGCTTTGTCCACACAAACCGGTCGCATGGCGGCCATTCGATCAGCGAGCGCGGGCACAGAGCGCCCTCGCCTGACCGGGCTCGGCCGCGTCCATCTTCCTGCACTTGGGGGGCAGCCGATCGCGATTAAATTGAATGAAGGGGGGACCGCCAGGTGTGCGGCGGTCGGGCGCGCTAGCGTCCGGCCACGGCCAGCCAGCTGGTGTGTTTGCGGGCGACGCGCAGGCCGACATAGGTGAACGTGCCGACGACCAGGAACGCCAGCCAAGCCGGCTCCTCGGCGATCCAGGCAACGAAGCTCTCCTTGTCGAGGACGAACGCTTCCAGCCATTCGACGACGAAGAAGAAGATCGTGATCAGGTAGAAGCCCGGATACTCGCGCCGCAGGACCGTCTTGAACGAGAATGGAAGCGCGGGGCGCACCCAGCCGGACAAGCGCGGCAGGAAAACCGGCGTCTTCTCCGCCCAGCGGCGATACCGGTCGCCGTACTTGTCCTCCAGGAAGGCCTCTTCGGCGAGCATGATGCGCTCGTAGTAGAGGAAATAGGCGACCGTCCCGAACAGGACGAACACCACGCTCTTGAACACGAGCATGAAGCCGAGGAACACCAGGAAATTGGCAAAATAGAGCGGGTGGCGCATCTGCGAGTACATGCCGGTCGTGTTCAACGCCTCGGCCTTCTGCTCGCTGGTGCGCCCCGACGTTCCGCGAGGCACGAACCCGACGATCAGTCCACGCACGACCAGGCCGGAAAACGCAATCGCGAAGCAGGCGTAATCCCAGACGTCCTCGACCGTGTCGCCGAGAACCCGGTTGACCCAGTCGGACTGCATGAACGCGATCACGGCGACCGGGACAATGACCAATGGCAGATAAGACCGCCAGCGGAACAGCCAGTTGCCCTGGCGGACAAGTTCGTTCTTGAGCATCGGACCCGCGTCTATCCGTCTTCGCGTGCAAAGCGATGCCGACGATCGCCGGCACGCCTCATTCTGCCGCGAATACGGCGATGCGATGGCGACGGGTCCTATGCGGCGCCCGCGAGGCGCTCCAGGGCCTGCGTCAGTTTGGCGCGTGCGTCTTCGGCTTCGGCGCGGCGTTCGCGCTGCTCCTCGACGACGTGCTCCGGCGCGCGGGACACGAAGTTCGCGTTGGCGAGCTTGGCGTCGATCTTGCCGATCTCGTCGCTGAGCTTCTTCACTTCCCGCTGCAGACGCTCGCGCTCAGCACCGAGGTCGACGACATCGGCGATCGGCAGCGCGACCGTCGACTCGCCCACGACCGTCTGGACGGAGCCGGCCGGCGCGATGTCGGCGAGCGACACCGCTTCGAGCCGGGCGAGCCGCTTCAGCGGTTCGTCGTACCGCGCCGCGCGCTTCGACACCTCGGCGCTGGAGCCAACCAGGACGAGCGGCAACCGGGCGCCGGCGGGAACGTTCATTTCCGAACGCACCGAGCGGACCGCGGTCACGAGATCGATCAGCCAGTCGACATCGGCCTTGGCATTGGCGTCGACGAGGCCGGACAGGTTCGGCCAGGCCGAAAGCGCCACGACCTCTGTTCGCGCGGGGCCCTGTTCGCCGAGGTGCGTCCACAGTTCCTCGGTGACGTAGGGCATGAAGGGATGCAGGAGCTTCAGGATCTGGTCGAGCACCCAGGCCGTCGTCGCCCGCGTCTCATCCTTCGCCGGCCCGTCCTCGCCCGACAACACGGGCTTGGCCAGCTCCAGGTACCAGTCGCAGAAGACGTTCCAGACGAAGCGGTAGGCGGCGCCGGCGCCTTCGTTGAACTTGTAGGCTTCGATCCCTTCGGTGATCGCCCGGGCGGCGGCCTCGGTCTCGCCGACGATCCAGCGATTGAGCGTCTCCTTGACGCCGGCCGGATCGAAATCCTCGACGCCGACGCAGCCGTTCATCTCGCAGAAGCGGGCGGCATTCCAGAGCTTGGTCGCGAAATTGCGATAGCCCTCGACCCGCTGTTCCGACAGCTTGATGTCGCGGCCCTGGGCGGCCATCGCCGACAGGGTGAAGCGCAGCGCGTCGGCACCGTACTTGGAGACGAGGTCGAGCGGATCGATGACGTTGCCCTTCGACTTCGACATCTTCTGGCCCTTCGCGTCGCGGACCAGGGCGTGGATGTAGACGGTGTGGAACGGCACTTCCTTCATGAAGTGCAGGCCCATCATCATCATCCTGGCGACCCAGAAGAAGATGATGTCGAAACCGGTGACCAGCACGTCGGTCTTGTAGTAGCGCTGCAGTTCCGGCGTCTCGTTCGGCCAGCCGAGCGTCGAGAACGGCCACAGGGCGGACGAAAACCACGTGTCGAGCACATCGGGATCACGCTCGAGCGTAACGTCCTCGCCGTATTTCTCGCGAGCCTGGGCCAGCGCGGCCTCCTCGCTCTCGGCGACGAAGACCTCGCCGTCGGGCGCATACCAGGCGGGAATCTGGTGGCCCCACCACAACTGGCGCGAGATGCACCAGGGCTGGATGTTGCGCATCCACTCGAAATAGGTCTTTTCCCAGTTGCGCGGGACGAAGACGGTTTCGCCGCGCTCGACGGCCTCGATGGCGGGCTTGGCGAGCGTCGCGGCGTCGACATACCACTGATCGGTCAGCCACGGCTCGATGACGACGTTCGAGCGGTCGCCGTAGGGAACCATGTGGACGTGATCCTCGATCTTGTCGACGAGCTCGAGCGCCTCCAGATCCTCGACGATCAGCTTGCGCGCCTCGTACCGGTCCATGCCGATGTACTTGTCGGGCGCGTTCTCGTTGATGCGGGCATGGGCATCGAGAACGTTGATCATCGGCAGGTCGTGCCGCTTGCCGACTTCGAAGTCGTTGAAATCGTGGGCCGGCGTGATCTTCACGGCGCCTGAGCCGGTCTCCGGGTCGGCGTGCTCGTCGGCGACGATCGGGATCTCGCGGCCGACAAGCGGCAGGACGACATGCTTGCCGATCAGGTCCTTGTAGCGCTCGTCATCGGGATGGACCGCGACCGCGGTGTCGCCGAGCATCGTTTCCGGACGCGTCGTGGCAACGACGACATAGCGCCCTCCCCCGTCCTTGACCGGATAGCGCAGATGCCAGAGATGGCCCTTGGTCTCGACCGGCTGGACCTCGAGGTCGGAGATGGCCGTAAGGAACTTCGGGTCCCAGTTGACCAGCCGCTTGTCCTTGTAGATCAGGCCAGCACGGTGGAGTTCGACGAACACCTTCAGGACAGCGTCCGAAAGCCCCTCGTCCATCGTGAAGCGCTCGCGGCTCCAGTCGCAGGATGCCCCCAGCCGCTTGAGCTGGTTGATGATCATGCCGCCCGACTGTTCCTTCCAGGACCAGATGCGGCGCACGAACTCCTCGCGGCCGAGGTCGCGGCGATGGACGCCGCTTTGCTCGAGCTGACGCTCGACGACCATCTGCGTGGCGATGCCGGCGTGATCCATGCCGGGCTGCCACAGGGCGTCGCGGCCGCGCATGCGCTCGAACCGAATCAGGACGTCCTGCAGCGTGTTGTTGAGCGCGTGGCCCATGTGCAGGCTGCCGGTGACGTTCGGCGGCGGGATGACGATCGTGTACGGCTTGGCCTGAATCCGCTCGGAACGTCCGGCGCGGAATACGCCCGCGGCCTCCCAGGATTCGTAGATCCGGGATTCGACCTCGGAAGGCGTGAACGTCTTGTCGAGCATTGAAACGATCCGTCGCGGGCTTGTTGGGAAACCGGCGAGGGATAAACCCGACTGCCCGGGGCAAGTCAACCGAGCCCGGTCAATTCCGCCCGACCGGGGCCGTGATCGGCGCTCCTACCGGCGACCGCGCGACACCCGTTCGATCTCCTCGCGGACCAATTTCTCGACGAGCGCAGGCAGGTTGTCGTCGAGCCAATCCTTGAGCATCGGCCGCAACATGTCGCCAACAAGGTCTTCGAGCGTGCGGGGGTCGCGGCTCAGGATCGTATCGGCAAGCTGACCGAACGCGGAGGCCACTGCGGCATCGGACTTCGGCGAAAGAAGCGCGGGCGCTTCGTCTTTCGGTGCTCGCGGCGCCGCGGCTACGGCCGGCTCAGGTTTCACCGGCTTCGGCTCCGGTTCGCTGAAGGCGATATCGATATTCTCCGGTTGCTCGGGCACTTCGAAATCGGCGACGGACTCGGACGCCATCAGCTTGTCGATGTCATCGGCGTCCATTTCTTCCTCAGACGCCATCAGCCTGTCGATATCGTCAGCCGACATTTCCTCCGAGGCCGCCGGCGGGTCTTCCGGCTCTTCGGCCCGGTCTTCGGCAACCATGTCATCGGTCAGGTCGAAAATGTCCGCGTCGGCCTCCATTTCGGAGTCTTCCACTGCGTCCTCAACCAGGGCGTGCGGCGCCGGTCCCGCCTGGGGAACGGGCGCATCCGCAGCCATTCCGCCGTCGTCGCCGTCAGAAATGATCCGTCGAATGGAAGCCAAAATCTCCTCCATCGTCGGCTCCGGAGCCGGATTTGGCTTGTTCATAGTCCCCCTCACTCCGCCGCAACGCAACGGGGCAATCAGCCCTATTCAGTAGATCAAACACCCATGTCGACTATTGCATGCCGACCATTCGCTGCAAACCTGCAGCCAAGCATCATCCACCGCATGATTCGCGGCAATGCTTTTAGATAAGCTGCGGTAAAAAATGCCGGGAAATGGCGGAGCTCGCCCGCCTTACTGCCCACTCGGCGTGCGAAGTCCGAACCACTTGTCACGGACCTGCTCGTAGTGGACGGTCGGCTGGTAGGTATCGACGGCCAACGCCAGTGCCTGGGCGGTCAAACGCCCGATCGCCGATACCAGCGCGTAGGATGCCACCACCCGGTCGCTTTCCGCGGTCACCAGCGATACGCGCGCATCGAGAAGGGTCTGCTCGGCATCGAGGACATCGAGCGTCGTGCGCTGGCCAACCTTGGCTTCCTCGCGCACGCCGTTGAGGGCGATCTGCGCAGCGTTGACCTGAGCCTGAGCGGAGGAAATCGAGGCGGTCGCCGCCTGCAGCGCGCCCCAGGCCGACACCACGGCGGCGCGAACCTGCTGGCGGGCCGAGTCGATCTGCAACGTGGCCTGCGCGCGGTTCTCCTTGGCTTCACGCACCTGAGAGTACTCGAGGCCGCCCTGATAAATCGGGATCGTGAGCTGGGCCGTTATGCTCGCCGACGACGACCGGTCGATGATTCCCGAGGGATTGTTCACGTAGTCGGCCGAGGCCTGAAGGCTGACGGTCGGCAGCAGCGCGCCCTCGGCGGACTTGACCTGATAGGCGGCCGCCTCTTCGGCATAGACCGACGCGACGATGGCCGGGTGTGTCGCATGCGCCTGGCGAAGAGCCTCGTCCAGGGTCGAGGGAACGTTCGCCGCCGGCGTGGCAGGGGCCAGGTTCGCGGCTTCCCGTCCGATGATCTGCCGGTAGACCGCCTTGGCCGACAGCAGATTGGCTTCCGCGGAGTTCAACTGCGTGTAAGCGCCGCTGAGCGCCGCTTCGGCCTGGGCGACGTCGGTGTTGGTCACCTCGCCGACCTGGAAGCGGTCGCGGGTGGCGCGGAGCTGCTCGGCCAGAACTTCGATGTTCTGGCGATTGAGTTCGACGATCGCCTGAGACGTCAGCACGTTCATGTACGCCTGAGCAGCGCCGAACAGAGTGTTCTGCTCGGTATTGTCCAGGGTCGCGCGGCCGGCCTGAACCGTGGCCTCGGCCGCCTTCGTGTTGTTTACCGTCTGGAAGCCGCGAAACAGATACTGGCTGACCGACACGCCGACGGCGCTGGTGGTGAGATTCGAGGTCCCGAGAATCGGAACGTTGGTCGTGGACTGCTGCACCGATCCGGCGCCGAATATCTGCGGTCGCCAGGCCGACAGCGCCTGCGGGACCAGTTCGTCCGTCGCGCGCAGTCCCGCTCGGGCGGAATTGAGGTCGGGATTGCTCATATAGGCGGCAGACAGCGCCGATATCAGCGTTTCCGCTCTTGCCGATGGTGCCGCGGCACTCAGGCACAAAAGAGCGGCGAACGCAGCGGTGAGCCGCCCCGTTCCGTTACGGCTTTTCCGGACGGATTCGATCTTTCCCATGCCTAGCACGTGCGGCGCAGTCCCGTTTTCTAGAATGATCCGCTCTTGCGACGGCTCGGGCAGACATTAACGAGTCGTTTCCGGATCGAGAAGTTTATTTGATCCTCGGACGGCTATTTGCGGCGTGGTGCCGCATTAGAGCCACACCAAATGCGGCAAAGCCGTGCCAGACCCCACGGTTTCCGCGAATCACCGACGCCTTGCGGCGATCAGAAGACGAATTCCGGTGTCTTCTCGAATCCCGGCAGCGGATGCACGTTCACGTCGAACGCGACCCATTGGCTGACGTCGCCGCCAACGGAGCGGAACAGCGTCGCCTTGCCGACGGGCCCATCGGCGACCGCGGCGACGAGGCGGCCGCCTTCGCGCAGCTGGGCGAACAGGGCCGAGGGAACCTGCTCCACGGCGCCTTCGATGAAGATCACGTCGTAAGGCCCCTGGCTCTCGTAGCCGGCAGTCATGTCACCGGTGACAATCGCCGCGTTTCCGACGCCCTCGTCCACCAGCCGGCTTTCGGCGCGCGAGGCCAGGTCCGCATCGGCCTCGAGGCCGACGACCGATTCGGCGAGGCGAGCCAGCACCGCGGTGGAATATCCGGACGCGCAGCCGATATCGAGAACGAGATCGTTGGGCCCGATCTCGGCCAGTTGGGCCAGCCTGGCGAAGGGCATCGGCTCCATGAGCCAACGGCGGTCCTCTGCGGACGCCCCTTCCTTGAGCGGCAGGTCTTCGTCGATATAGGCAAGCTGCCGCATCGTGGCCGGGACGAACCGCTCGCGCGGCACCTCCAGCAAGGCGGCGATCAGGCGGCGGTCGGTGACGCCATTGGTCCTGATCTGGGATTCCACCATATTGCGCCGTGCGAGTGAGAAATCCGTCATGCCATATTCCTTCGGTGGAGGCTCCGCCTCCGGCGTGTCGATCGAGGAGGCCGCACGCTACATAAACCGGTCCGAAAGGCAAGCCGGCCGTCGCGCCGCCGCCATCGGAACGCAGACGGCGTTGCCGGCCGCTGCCGTAGCGTTGCCAAGGGTGGATGGACCGCGTCCCCTGCTAACCTGCAAGTATCTTTCGAACCCGTGCGATGCACACAATGAAGTTTCTTCTCTCGTCAGACAATTCCGTCGCTGGGTACCCGTCGTATTCACCGTATTCGTAGTTATGGCATTTACCGCCAACTTGTGGCCTGAACACCCCGAATGGATTTACTATCTGCCGCTTGCACCGCTCGCTTTTTTGTTGGTGAGCGGGCTTTACCTGTTCGCAATGCCATCTGTCTCGAAGAGCCGCGCATGATCACCGAAATCGAGGACTACTTCGCAAAAGGCTGCGGGCGCTGTGCGCGCTTCGGCACAGAGGATTGCTCGACAAAACGATGGGAGCCCGGCCTCGCCAAGCTGCGTGACATTTGCCTTTCCTCCGATCTGACAGAAACCGTGAAGTGGGGCCATCCATGCTACATGCACGCTGATCGGAACATCGCGATCATCGGCGCTTTCCAAGATAACTTTCGCCTGAGCTTCTTCAACGAGGCGCTGATGAAGGATCCGGAAGGGGTCTTGGAAAAGGCTGGACCCAATACACAGCATCCGGGCACGATCCGCTTCACTTCCAACGATGGGCCCGAGGGCCTGGAAACTATCATCCGAGCCTATCTGGATGAGGCGAAGGGCTACGCCGAGGCCGGAACGAAGCCTCCGAAGGACGAGAGCGCGCTTGAACTGCCGGACGAGCTTGTGGATGCGCTCGATGCGGACCCCGAACTCGCCGAAGCCTTCCACGCGCTCACGCGCGGCCGTCAGAAAAGCTATGTCATCAACCTCAATTCCGCGAAAAAATCGGAAACCAGAGCGAGCCGCATCGAGAAATTTCGAGACAGGATCATCGCAGGAAAAGGCGCTACGGAGCGATGAACGCTTTGGCGCTTCTGCAGCTCCGGCTCGGGACGTCCCTTTCAGCGGCCCAGCTTCACGGCTCGGCCGTCGCCGAAGGACCGCGCAAGCGATGTGGCGTCGACCTTCTCGCTGTTACAAGTGACCCGCTGACCGATTCCGTGCGCGCCCGCTTGCCGTCCGGTCTCATGACCGCCGATCTCATGACGGTCTTCGGGCACCATCCGTTCGACTCTGCGGGACGGCCACCTCTTGAAGGATGAGGCATCAGTGCGCGAACGGATGAGGAACCGCTTTCAGAACGGTCGCGGACGTCGATTCAGAATGTTCTCGATGACACGCGGAAACACCTTGCGTAAGGCTTTGGACCAAAATATGTATCTGACCCGGCTGGCCACGTGGCGGAGTGGTGACGCAGCGGACTGCAAATCCGTATACCCCGGTTCGATTCCGGGCGTGGCCTCCAGCTTCCCCTGACAATCTGCACATTGCCGCGCGTTTTCACCCGCGCCGGGTCTTCGCGTTCCCGTTTACGCCGCGCTCCTTCTTGCTGCGCCCGGTCTTGCCGCGTCCGTTGCCATTCCCGCGCAGCCCGTTGGCCTTGCGGCCGAAATAGACCTCCATACGCCGGCGCAACCGCCGGACGGCCGGCATGTCCACCGACAGAATCACGAGTCCGAGCGGAATCATCCAAAATCCCAGGACCGGAAGGAATCCGAGGATGCCCCCCGCGATGAGCGCCAGGCCGGTGCCGAGACGGATGCGCGGCGAATCCGGAACGCGGTACTTCCGTCCCATGATGGTCACGCGCCTGCCGTTCGCAGCGGCGTCCGATCGCGAATTATCCTGGTCTGGCGTGTCCAATGTCATTGCCGATGTCAGTTTCCAGTACGGTTCCGGACCATCACGCCGGTTCCGATCCCATTGAGTATCCGATTTTTGCCCACATCTAAGCCTCGATGACCTTTGCATTCGCGCGAAGGTTTGATATAGCCCCTCCCGTGACGCGTTGAGCGGCACCTGTTCCCCGGTAGCTCAGTTGGTAGAGCAAGCGGCTGTTAACCGCTGGGTCGCTGGTTCGAGTCCGGCCCGGGGAGCCAACCATTTCAAGGGATTAGCGAGAAATTGCTAGGCCCTTTTGCTTTTCCTGGAGGCGTTGGGCCACAAATCGGGCCACAATCAATCCGGCAATCCGATGCCTTGGCGCCTTAGATAATTTTCGTACACCATCACGCCCACAAGCGCCCCTATGGCGACAAGTAGCCACGTCGAGGCGGCGGACATGAACCACTCCGGCGCCGCGAACATGTAGCCGCCTCCGAGCACAACGGCACCTATAGCGACGAGTACCCCGCATATCGTTCTGATCATGCCGGCCCCCTTTCTGGCATCGGGCAGCATTCTATCACCGTGACAAAAAAAGACCCTGCCCGAAGATATGGGCAGGGTCAGATGCGAATCGGTCAGCCGATTGGACTCACTTCCGTCATGTCGGCGAGTTGCCCCAGGATGCTTTCGGCAAGGTCGTTGAACAGGAATTCATCCTCTGTCACCTCGTCCGCGATAGCGAAGCGGGCCTTGGCTGACAGGCCCGGTATGGTTTTCGCGGGCATCGCGACAATGGCTTTCGCCATTTCCTCCAGGCGCATCGATATCGCGTCCCCTTCCGCTGCCATTGCGGCATACCGTTCGGCAAGCGGGTGAGGGGCGGGCGTCCAGCCATCGGCAGCTTTAATCAACTCGTTCGCGCGGTCGCGGCTTTCGGTGTCGACGGTCTGGACGTGGCGGATATAGCTAACGCTCGGCGTGCTGGTGCCGTGCGGGTACACCGCCGCCGATGCGATTGTGCCATTCGGCTGCATAGGCGTTTCGGGATGGTCCGGGGGGAATAACCCCTCAAACATTCCTGTCCCGAATGACCGTGAGCGAAAATGTTTGATTTCACTGTTGGCGAAATAGCCGCGAGCGCGAACAGTATCCCCCATGCCCTCTAAGCCGTACTGATCGCAAAGGGCTTCGTCCCCGTCCCGCCACCGCAAAGCCGGTGGCACCTTGGACGGATCGGGTTCCCCCTCCCGGATTTGCCTGTGCAGCGCGCATTCGGCCTCGTAATGCTGATTGGCTTTGTTCCTGAGTGCACGCCACCGCTCTATGGCGGCGAACAACTCCGCATCGGGGTTGCTCTCCGCGATGGCTGGCAGGCTACCCGCAAGCGCGGCGGCCGGAGCGGCTGCCAGGCCCGTGACGGCGGCGCGGCGGGTGATTGTCGTGGACATATCGAGCCCCTTTCCAGGTTGCAGCCGGGAAGGACTCGCGCCTTGTCGTGTTTTTGATAGAAGTGTTGTCGGTCATCGAACGCCCCTCACGGCGGTTGATGTCAAGTGCCGGCCGGGTGTTGGAAGCACCTGGCCGGTGCGCCTATCGTGCGCTCATGCAAGGCGGATTGCAAGCGGAACAACGAGTGCCGCAAGAAGACCAGAAAAGAGCTGCAAGACTACCGCCTGCCAACCGCGCGGCAGAAGGGCTTTTTCTAACAGACGAAGAATGGTTGGCGCTTCTGAAGCTCTTGGAGATGGATCAGGAAATACTGAAGGCGTGGATCATTGGATCCCGCGCAACCGGCAGAAGGCGACATAAGTCAGATTGGTCGCCTCTCGATATCGATGTCGGCTACGAACTAGAATGGATTTACGAGGACGGCGAATACATCCGCCAAGGGATGGCCTTCCAAAATAGGCACACCGTCGCGGCAAAGCGTTGGGGGTTCGATTTCCACCCGTTTGGCTGGGGGTTAAGCGTCGAGAAAGAAAGCCCCCTACAGGTCCAGATTTGGCCGCGACGACCGAAAAAGCCAATTTGAACGTTCTCTTAGGGTTTAAGCGTCGCGTTATACCAGCCCATCAGAGGATCATCTTCCTCTTGAAGCTTCATAATGATTTCTGATTGCTGCTTCCCCCACCCTTCAGGGGTCATAAGCTGTGTCGGGGCAATGCCAATCGGCCCCAGTCTGGTCACGACCCAACGCTCGAAATCTTGTTGCCTTAGAACCGACGCGGATAGCTTGTGGTCGACATCTTGAATGCTGCTGTCCAAGCGCGATACAGAAACAGTCAGATCGGAAAGCCGAGAGTTGGTAACTCGGAGCTCAGCCGTAAGATTGGAGAATTCAGTTCGGAGGGCGGCGTCTGATTCACGCGTATAGTCCCGTGCCCCAACAACCCCGTCTTGCGTTTTGGTAACAGCAGCACGAATTTCAGCAACATCAGACTGCAGACTACCCATTGTCAAAGTCCAAAGCCCCCAAGCAGCCCCACTCAAAATGAAAGCGGCGCTGGCAATAAGACCGATAGCCCCTTTGACCGTGATCGTGATTACCGCGTTTCCAGGCTCAGCCATATCGCCCTCCGATTGAATATTTCTCTAATCGATAACATGAATTGCATTGTCTAACTATACAGTGTGCTTGGGCGGTGCGGGATTGAGAACGCGCTGTACGGTTCGGACACTCAGTCCGGTTTCTTCGGCGACCTTGCTCGCAACGCCCTTCTGGCGGTGCCCGCGCCCATCTTCGCGCTTACTTTCAATCGCGACAGAGTGGCGCGATTGAAGATCCCGCGCCTCAATCAGTTCCGCATACCGCCGGATATGCGCGTCGCGCTGATCCTTGGTCAGTTCGACCCTCTCCAATACATTCGACCAGTCGGGTACTGGCAGCGAGGGTCTATGTCGCTCTTTATCTCGGCCAGTCCGCCCCAAATAGACAGGTCTTCGCCGAACAGATCGGCCCACGTGGTGAGCAAGTCGGAAACGGTGCGCTCAAAAATTTCCGTTCTGGCCAATCGTGTGGTTTGCTTCGTCCTCTCTGGAGGCCCCCATGTGTAAAGATGCGATCATCGAAGCCATACGAGCGAAAGCCATCGTTAGGTTTACCTACAGCCAGAAAATCAGGACCGCTGAACCGCATTTGCTTGGCTATGACAGCGACGGCGATTTGACGCTGAGCGCATGGCAGTTGACAGGAACAGGCCAAGGCTGGCGCGATTTTCACGTTTCCAAGCTAAGCGGGCTTGCCACAACTGGCGATAATTTCGAACGCGCACGGCCAGACTATAACCCCGATGATTCAACGCTACAGGTCGTGTTGGCCCGTCTTTGAATCCGCCGCAGTCGCAGGGCATCGGCCAGCGCGCCGGGTAGGAATGAAGCGAACAATCTGACCAATGGCCTGTGATCATCACAGCCCCCCCATTTTGCGTCGATTGAAGCCGTTAAGACTGGTGCAGCAATCTGCGGCACCAGTCTCGGATTTCTCTTTTGCTTCAACAAGTACGTGCCGGCGCGTACTTTCCGGGGCAGAACTTCCCGGCGCCGGGAAGTTTCCCAGGAACATCGAGCCGGAGAACCTCGCTCCGGCGCGAGGTTTCAGGACACGGCATCCGGTCAATAATCCTCGTCCTCCAGGCCCGGCATGAACATGCCGCCAAGGACGCCCCTTGCCGCCATCCCTGCGGCGGGGTCTGAGGGGCGCAACAGCGGCCTTCCGGTTGCTATCAGGTGTTGAGCCTCACGGGCCTTTGCGAGCGATCGCTTACCCAATGCATGACGCGTTGCGCCGGACGCGGCGAGACCAGCCGTCCCGCCTGCTGCCATGCCAACTGGCCCGCCGAGCAATGCACCGCCGATCGATGCGCCGAGCCCTCCGCCGCCGAGAATGCCCGTTAGCGTCGAGATTGTGCTAGCAGCCTGTTCAAGGCCATCGGCACGGATAACCGCATCGATCGCCTTGCGCTCCTTGGCGCTGTACAGCCGCGTGAAGTCCTTCCGTTTCTTCACGTTCCGCAGCCGGGCCTTGACGCTGGTCATCAGGTGCGTCGGTCCGCCCGCCACGTCCTCGGCATGGGTCAACGCATCCTCGATGACTTCCGTCTTTTTCATGCGTCGCCACAGGCCACGCGCTTCGGGCATCACCTTCGCCACAACCTTGCGATCACCGGCCACGACGGCATCATCCGCAAGAGCCCCGAACCAGTTATCGAAGGTGTCCAG